>JAIETO010000094.1 GCA_019745005.1 Burkholderiaceae bacterium | reverse complement strand
AAAACAATTAGTTGACGACTTGCGCCAAGCTACCTTTCTTGTATTGCTCTGCCATTTTTTCTAAAGGAATAACTTTGATTTTGGCCGCTTGCCCTTCGCAACCAAACGCCAAGTAACGCGCCTTGCACACCAGTTTTGCCGCTTCACGCGCTGGTTTCAAATAATCACGGGGATCAAACTTTGCCGGATTTTCAGCGAGATAACGGCGCACAGCGCCCGTCATGGCGAGGCGGATATCGGTATCGATATTAATCTTACGCACGCCGTGCTTGATGCCAATCACGATTTCTTCCACTGGCACGCCGTAGGTTTCTTTCATATCGCCACCAAACTGGCGAATTTCTTCTAATAATTCTTGTGGCACAGAAGATGAACCATGCATCACCAAATGCGTATTCGGAATCCGTGCATGAATCTCTTTAATGCGGTCAATCGCCAAGATATCGCCAGTAGGTTTGCGCGAAAATTTATACGCGCCATGGGAAGTACCAATCGCAATAGCCAAGGCGTCACACTGGGTTTGCTTTACAAAATCTGCCGCCTGCGCAACATCTGTGAGCAACTGCTCGCGCGTCATTTTTCCATCTGCGCCATGGCCGTCTTCTTTATCGCCCATCATTGTTTCAAGCGAGCCCAAAACACCCAACTCTGCTTCCACCGTCACGCCGATGGAATGCGAAAACTTCACAACTTCTTTTGACACACTCACGTTGTAGTCATAGCTAGCGACATTCTTCCCGTCTTCTAACAAAGAGCCGTCCATCATTACCGACGTAAAACCGGATTTGATTGCTGCCATACAAACGGCTGGCGATTGTCCATGATCTTGATGCATGACGACGGGAATATGCGGATAAGCTTCCACGGCAGCCTCAATCAAATGGCGCAAAAACGCTTCGCCCGCATACTTCCTTGCGCCTGCTGACGCCTGCATGATGACAGGCGCGCCGACTTCATTTGCGGCTTCCATGATCGCCGTTACCTGTTCCAAATTATTTACGTTGAACGCAGGCAGGCCGTAGCCATTTTCTGCAGCATGATCGAGCAATTGACGCATTGAAACGAGTGCCATAATGAACTCCAAAAAATAAAATTCTAAAAAATCAGTTACTGCCTATCTTCAAAATCTTCAAGGCATTGGTGCCGCCCACTTGCCCCATAGGCTCGCCCCAGGTCACGACAACTGCATCGCCCTGCGCGGCGACGCCATTCTCAAGCAAAAGCTTTTCTACCGTCTTTAAGACAGCGTCGCGGTCGGTTGAGTAAGGCAGTTTGAAGGTTTGCACATTACGATACAGCGCCAATTTGCGTTGAGTCGCCACACTAGGCGTGAACGCAAAAAGAGGAATATCAATATTGTGCCGGCTCATCCACAGCGAAGTTGAACCCGATTCCGTCAATGCCACAATGGCTTTCACACGTAAATGGTAAGCCGTAAATAAAGCACCATAGGCGATGGATTGGTCAATGCGCGTGAATGTCAAATTCAAAAAGTCTGCATCCAACTTACACTCTTGGAATTTCTCCGCCTCAATACAAATCGCCGACATGGCTTCCACAGTTTCAACGGGATATTTACCGGACGCCGTTTCTGCTGAGGTCATCACCGCGTCGGTACCATCCAGCACCGCGTTCGCCACGTCAGACACTTCAGCACGCGTTGGCACTGCATTGACGATCATCGATTCCATCATCTGCGTGGCGGTAATGGCTAATTTATTGGAAGCACGTGCCATTTTGATCATGCGTTTTTGTAACGCGGGAACGGCTGCATTACCAACTTCCACCGCCAAATCACCGCGCGCCACCATGATGCCGTCCGAGGCATCTAAAATTTCTTGTAGCAGCGGAATCGCTTCGGCGCGCTCGATTTTCGCAATCATCATTGGCTTGTGACCAAATGGTTCGCCAGCAATATTAGAGAGCTGGCGCGCCATTTCCATGTCTGTCGCATTTTTAGGGAAAGACACAGCAACGTAATCGGCTTGAAACGACATGGCTGTTTTGATGTCTTCCATGTCTTTTGCCGTTAGTGCTGGCGCCGTCAAGCCGCCGCCTTGGCGATTAATGCCCTTGTTGTTGGATAACTCGCCGCCAATTTTTACCGTGGTGTGAATTTCGTTGCCGACAATTTTATCCACCACGAGCACGATCAAACCATCGTTGAGTAGCAAAACGTCGCGCGGTTTTACGTCACGCGGCAGTGCTTTGTAGTCGAGCCCAACACGCTCTTGGTTGCCCAACGCGCAATCGGCGTCAAGAATAAACTTGTCGCCATTGGCGATTTGAATTGGATTGTTTTCGAACTTGCCGATGCGGATCTTTGGCCCTTGCAAATCCGCCATGATGGCGATTTCGCGGCCACATTCTGCTGCGGCTTGACGCACCATCGCGGCGCGGTCAATATGATCTTGCCCCTTGCCATGCGAAAAATTTAATCGAACCACATTGACGCCCGCTTGCAGCATCCTTTTTAAAGTCTCTAAATCATTTGATGCTGGGCCTATCGTTGCGACAATTTTGGTTCCACGTGACATGGTGTCTCCTGATTATTTTTTGTGACAAATAAAAAGATGTTGCTGTTTTTTTACCAAGTTAGTGCTGCACTTCGGGATTGACTTCAGGCTTGTTTATGTATGCGCCCTTGCTAACAAAATTTCCACCGCTGGCAAAGTTTTACCTTCCAAAAACTCCAAAAATGCGCCGCCGCCCGTAGAGATATAGCCCACCTTGTCAGCGATGTGGTATTTGGCAATGGCCGCCAGCGTATCACCACCGCCCGCAATCGAAAATGCCTTCGAGTCCGCAATCGCGTGCGCCAAAACCTTGGTGCCTTCGGCAAATTGATCAAACTCGAAAACACCGACTGGGCCGTTCCAAACGACGGTGCCAGCCTGTTTAATTTGTTCAGCAAACGCGGCCGCGGTGACTGGGCCTATATCTAAAATCATGTCGTCATCTGCCACATCAGCGACGGCTTTTATAGTTGCAGCGGCATTTGGGGAAAATTCTTTCGCACACACCACGTCCGTGGGAATGGGCACCGACGCGCCTCGCGCACGCATCATGTCGATGATGGCTTTGGCTTCATCGATTAAGTCCGCTTCAGCTAATGATTTGCCGATTTTTAGGCCCGCTGCCAACATAAACGTGTTCGCAATGCCGCCACCTACAATCAGTTGATCGACCTTTGCCGCCAGCGACTTCAAAATAGTCAATTTACTCGACACTTTAGAACCTGCCACGATCGCCAACAGCGGGCGCGCAGGCTGGCCAAGCGCCTTGCCTAATGCGTCAAGTTCAGCTGACATTAACGGACCGGCGCAGACTTTCGCCGCATATTTAGCGATGCCATGGGTGCTGGCTTCTGCGCGATGCGCTGTGCCAAAGGCATCGTTCACGTAGATGTCGCAAAGTGCCGCCATTTTCTTGGCGAGCGCGTCATCATTTTTTTTCTCACCGCGATTGACGCGGCAATTTTCCAGTAAAACCACTTGCCCGACCGCGACATCAACGCCCTCTAACCAGTTTTGCTTTAACTCAACTGGCTGCTTCAGTAATTCGCTCAGGCGTTGGGCGATGGGTGCGAGGCTGTCTTCCGGCTTAAATTCACCTTCCGTTGGGCGACCCAAATGCGAAGTCACCATGACGGCCGCACCGGCAGCCAAACACTGCTGTATCGCTGGCAAAGAGGCGCGTATGCGCGTGTCTTCGGTAATATTGCCTGCCTCGTCTTGCGGTACGTTGAGATCGGCACGGATAAAGACACGTTTGCCTTGCAGTTGTTGCGTGGCGATGAGTTCGCTGAGTCGATTAAATTGCATGGGGAGGAAGGCTGTCGTTGGTGTTGATGAAATTGAAGAATGCTGTCAAAAAACCGTAAAACGCTAGCTTGCATCATGACACAGGGAGTAAAACCGGGCACGTGGGTATTGTGCATCTTGAACCCAGTTTTGCGAATGCATGGCAAGCGCGCATTTTACCAAACCGAAAGAAGCAACCATAGCACTTTGTTTGTTGCTGCCCGGGGTCAAATCGCGCTTTATGCGAATTAATCGTTGCTGGCTTGTGCCAATTTTTAAACTTCGCTCAATGGCTGCGTGCACCGTTGCTCTGAATTCTTTTTTCTAAATGCCAGCAACACGCCGATTAATATGACAAAAAGTAGGGAGTATGCATAAAAACAATCCCTTTCACGCTTTATTTATAAGCGCTATTAAAATATACCGTGCACAGTATATAAAAAATAACGCCAAGGTCTGCTTTGTGTACACCCTAAAACAAGCGCATGCCAGTGTAGACCACCATGCCGAACAAAATGGTGAGCAGCATACTGCGATTAAGCAGGAAGAAAATCGTAGCCGCGATACCTGCGATTAGGCGTGGGTTCTGCCAACTCGTGACCAGTTCGCCATTTTTTAGCAAAAGATCAGGAACTATAATCGCCACCAATGCACAGGCAGGTGCGTAGCGCAATGCTTCTTGCACCCGCTTTGGCAAGTTAATTTTGTGCCCGACCAGCCAAAACGAGCTACGCGCAATGAGGGTTGCCAGCGCCAGCGAGATAATCACCAGCCACACTTCAATGTCACTCATTGCCAACCTCGCTGCTTTCCTTTGGCGTATTCGCCTCTGCCGGTATGAACCATTCTTCTACGGCCATAGAAACACTCATTCCCACCAACACTGCCAGCAGCAAACCCAATTTATACGGAAAATTCGCCGCCAACACGGCCACCACGCCAGCGGCAATTGCACCAATCACCGCCGCACGACTCATCACCAGAGGCAGCATGATACAAATGATGGCGAGCGTGCCCGCAAACCCCAAGCCCCAACTTTCTGGCACTTGGCTGCCAGCAAAAATACCCATCACAGAGCCCACCTGCCAAGCCCACCAATTCGGATAGACCAAGCCTTTTAAGTAGGCGAGTTTGCCCTCCGCGGGTGCGAAATCGGGAAAGCGTTGCATGAACAGGGCCACCGTAATATCGCCAGAGAAAAAACCCATGAGGGCGCGCACGCGCCAATGCAAATGCGTAAAGTGCGGTGCAAGCAGTGCCGAAAAAATCACGAAACGCAGGTTAACGACCAATGCTGTCAAAAAAATCACCCAAATTGGCGCCGCCGCAGCAATCAACGGCAAGGACGCTAACTGTGCTGAACCCGCAAAGACAATAAAGGTCATGCCCAGGGCTTGCGGCAAACTTAAACCCGCCTTGATCATGGCAACCCCCACCACTAGACCCCAAGCACCCACGCCAAACCACGTCGGCATGCTGGCTTTGACACCCGCTTGGTAAGCGGCACGTTCGACTTCTACTTGCATAATGATTCCAACCGCAGAAAACCTGTCATTGTACCGATGAAAGATTACCCAGTGCATCTTGGCGCTTTGCCTTGTCGGGAAATGACACTTCTTTTGCAGTGCACTTTGGCTTATGCGGCACAACAAGATTTGCAATCCCTGTTGGCAACCGCCAGCACGCTCAGCAGAGGCGCACCTGCTACCGTCACATGGGAATTTCTCGGTTAAAATCGCGTAACTTGATGCAGTTCGCCAGCAGCTAGCGAAGCATTCACCATTACCGGAGCCCATCATGCAAGTAAAATCAGAATCAAAAATGCAGACCGTTGTTGAGTTGCAAGCGAAAGATCTCCCGGCGTTTTGCCCCAACCCTGCGATGCCCTTGTGGTCATCTCACCCAAAAGTTTTTCTCGACGTCACGCACGGCAGTGCCGTGGGCTGCCCGTATTGCGGCACCAAGTACCAACTTGCCCCTGGCGTTGTACTTTCAGCGCATTAATAGGGAGTATGTAGTTTTTATAGCCCCTTCCGCTTTATTGACAAGCGCTAAGGAAAGAAAATATAACGTACTACATCCTAGTATATAATTTTCTTGGCGATGTACAGATTGAAGCTTGATGAAATTCATTAGTGATGAAAAAGATCAAAAACCTCTCAACACTGAGGTAAAGCATTGCTTTACAAAAGAGACACGGAGAAAAGCAAAAAGCAGTTGTTCTTTCTCTTGGTTTTTCCTCTGAGCCTCTGTGTCTCTGTGTTGAATGGTTTGTTTTTTCTTCGTAATAGGCGTTTTTACTTTTAGCAACATTCAATCTGAACATAGCCATTTTCCTCACCACATTCACCTAGCCAAAGTAGGAACAACATGGTCGCCAAGAAGCAACTAAATGGCAGTGCCGACGAACTGGAAATTGCTTTCTACGACGCGATCAGCCGCGCTGACCTCGATGGTTTGATGGCACTTTGGGCGGAGGATGAAGAAGTAGTTTGTGTTCATCCTAGTGCGCGCCGTTTGGTCGGGCATGCGGCGATTCGCGCCTCTTGGGAAGCCATGTTTGAGCGCGGCGGTATTCACATTCACGCAACCCAATTGCATGCCACGCACAATATGCTGACTGCCGTGCATAGCGTGTTAGAAGAAGTACAGCGCCAGCACGATGAGCCGCAAGACGTGCACATCATTGCTACCAACGTGTATATGAAAACACCGCATGGATGGCGCATTGTTTTGCACCACGCCTCGGTTGCCGGTGGAAAACCGCCCGTTGACGCGTTTAAGGCCAGCGTTCTCCATTGATGCCCGATTCGTTAGAACGCGTTTACGCCAGCCCTAAATGGCTACCCGGCGGTCACCTACAGACCATTTACCCAGCGCTGTTCGCGCCTAGACCCAAAGTCGCGTTTCGGCGAGAACGCTGGCACACGCCTGACCATGATTTTATCGACGTCGATTTTCTCGACGGCGCAGCAGGCAAACCCTTTGTTGTACTGTTTCACGGACTGGAAGGCTCCAGCGGCAGCCATTATGCGCAAGCCTTGTTTGCAACTTTGCGAGAGCTAGGCTGGTCGGGAGCCGTGCCGCATTTTCGCGGCTGTTCAGGTGAATTGAACCAAGCACCGCGCTTTTATCATTCAGGTGATGCGACAGAAATAGGCTGGATTTGCGCTCGCCTGCACCAACAATTTCGCACGACCGATTCGACCTCCGCTTTTTACGCCTGCGGTGTTTCCCTAGGCGGCAATGCCTTGTTGCGCTGGTTAGGTGAAGCCAGCGAAGAATCGCGCTTCGTCAATGCCGCTTGTGCGATTTCGGCGCCGCTGGATTTAGCCGCTGGCGGCGCGTCACTTTCTTCCGGTTTTAATTTGGTTTATACGCGCAATTTTTTGCAAACGCTGAAACCAAAATGCCTGTGCAAGCTGCAACAATTCCCGGATTTATTTGATCGCAGCAAAATGCTGAGCGCAAAAAATCTATATGAATTCGATAATGTGGTCACCGCCCCGCTGCACGGTTATAAAAATACCGATGATTATTGGCACCGTGCCAGCGCAAAACATATTTTAAGTTTCATCAAAGTGCGCACCCTAATTCTGAACGCCAGAAATGACCCATTTTTGCCGCCCCAGTTTTTACCCAGTAGCGCTGCACGCGCCGTGACTTTGGAGTATCCTCAACACGGTGGTCACGTTGGTTTTACCAGCGGTACGATACCAGGCACACTGACTTGGTTACCGCAGAGAATAGTGCACTTTCTGACACGGGAAGCGCTGCCAATTGAGTAAGCAGAATGGGTAATAGAAATGGATGAAATTGTCCAAGCTGCACTAAAGAAATGGCCGAATGTGCCGCACTGTTTCGGCTGGCTCGCCTTGGATGCACGTGGCACCTGGCGCATGCGTGATGAGCGCTGCCAAGCGCTGAATTTGCGCGGCGACGCGATTCGCAATCAAACCTTGATTGGCTTCATCAATCGTAATTACCTCGTTGATGAGCAAGGGCGTTGGTACTTTCAGAACGGCCCACAACGCGTCTACGTGGACTTAGAGGCCGCGCCGTATATTGTTCATACGACCCATGACAAGGGCTTGGTTTTTCACACAGGTGAAGCAGTCAGCGTTGTGAATACTTTCTTCGTTACGCAAGCGGGTCAACTACTCTTGCAAGCGGGCGATCGCTTCGCCCAAGTGGATGACCGCGATTTGGCGACTTGTTTTACCGGCCTAAGACGTAATGGGCGCGTAGCGACGGATGACGATGTTGCGGAATTGCTTGACGCCGAAACAGTCACGCAGAATGAGGTGCAGAATTTCAGCATCGATATTCACTGTGGGCAATACGGCGTAAGTTCAGCGCGACTAAAACGGGGCGAATTACCTGACTTGATGCAAGCCTACGGTTACAACTCCCATCCACGCCAAGAGAAAATCGATAAAAGCTGATCGTCGCGCAAAAAGATTTCTCTCACCCCGCACACGGACATGGCAGGGAGCATCGGGGAAAAATTTACCAGCGTAGAGGTTTATTTTTTTCTGTGGCTGGGTCAGATGCGTCTTTTTCCTGTTCAGCTCGCCGCTTAAAAAAATCATCATTGCGGCGCGAAAACGGCGCGAGAATATCGTTGCGCGCAGCACCAAATTTGCCCTCGTTTTGGTTCTCACCATTCTGAGAGTTTTGTGAGGAAACACTCAAACTTAGCCCACTATGTTTGCGCTTTTTCTCATCGATAATTTCTTCTCGACGGCGCTCTTTCCAATCACGCTCGCGCGCATCGATCACCGATAAATCGTAATAGGCCACATCTTTTTCTCGCCTTGCAATATCCAATTGCAAGAGCGCGGCTTCTGTCGCACCATCAATCGCATAGGCTTCGGCTAGTGCCAAATGTTGTAAGGCTTGTTTACCTTGCAGCGCATACACTTTGGCAAGTAAATTTTGTAAGCGCGAATCTTGCCGATACAGACTAAGCTGATCGCGCAAGAAAGTACCGGCGTCTTCCACTTTATCCGCAGCCAGCAAGGCATCAACATATTGGTAGGCGATGCCTCGCGAAAGCGGTAAATCTTGCAAAGCAAGCTTGGCAACTTCAATCGCTCGTGGCGCATCTTTATTCGCCAAGTGAATATCAATCTCTAAACTGGCAAATGCGCTGGTTTGCTTTAACCAAAATTTGAGCTTGGGCGCGGCCGCGACTTCTGTTTTCACTTGATCCAAAAGCTTTAACGCCAAGGGGTAATCCAACTGCTTTAATGCCACGAACGCCAAACCGTACTCACCAGCGATGCGTGTTTCTGGGCTGGTTGACTTCGCTTGCCCTTCAAAAAAATGCTTTGCAGCGCTGAGCCCTGCAAAGGTTATGTCTTGTAACACTCGCACGCGCGATTGCACTAACTGGAAATCAAGCGGATCAATTCTTTGCTTGTAGCGTTGGCCTATATTACGATTTTGGATATCGGCAATACGCTCACCCGTCAGTGGGTGGCTGCGCAAATAGGGTGGAATGTTGTCGTTGTAATTGCGGTAGCTGGTTTGCAGGCGACCAAAGAAGGCTTCCATGCCGTAAGTATCAAAATCAGCGTCTTTGAGAATCTGAAATCCAAAACGATCTGCTTCGCGCTCGGCTTCTCGGCTAAAGTTAAGCTGACGTTGAATCGCCAAACCCTGTCCACCAAGAATCAAACCAACGGCCGCATCGGGGCTCGCACGCGCGGCTAAGGCCGCCAAAATCAACGCGGCTATCGGAATAAATGCGTCTTGTCGCTGCCCGCCTATGCCACGCGCGATATGACGTTGCGCAACGTGGCCAATTTCATGCCCCATCACTGAAGCTAATTCAGATTCGGTTTGTGCCGTTAAAATCAAGCCAGAATGAAAACCAATAAAGCCCCCTGGGAATGCGAAGGCGTTCAAGGTGCCATCACGTACGGCAAAAAATTGGAAATCATATGAGAGTTCCCCACGTGCATCGGGGTGCTTCTCTAAAAGCTGATTACCTAGTTTGTTGAGGTATTCAATAATCGGGCCGTCATCTAAATAGTCTGGGTCACGGCGCACACTAATCATGATTTGCTCGCCGATTTTGCGCTCTTGCAGCGGCGATAAATCTTCTCGCGCCGTATCGCCTAGCGTGGGTAAATTCTGCGCGTTGACAGCAGACATTAAACCCAAGGCAAGCAAGATCGCTGCGGGGAGGATTTTTACTTTTGGAGTGAAGTGCATCAATTTCATAGTGCTATGATAACCGCAACCGTCATTTACTTGTCACATCGTTTCTAACGATTTTTAAAGTGTAGCCATGTCCCAAGAAAACAATTCTAAAACTAATCCACTCTCATCTGCGCTTAGCCATTTCAACGACGCAGGGCAAGCACACATGGTCGATGTGGGCGCGAAAAACGAGACGCATCGGATTGCGATTGCGAGCGGCACTATCAGCATGTTGGCGACCACCTTCGAGCTAATAAGCAACGGAAATGTTAAAAAAGGTGACGTACTCGGCATTGCTCGCATCGCAGCAATTATGGCTGCAAAACGCACCAGCGATTTGATTCCCTTATGCCATCCGCTCGCCTTAACCAAAGTCAACGTTGATTTTGACCTTGATGCACAAACGAATTCGGTTCGCTGCACCGCACAAGTAGAAACCATAGGCAAGACGGGTGTCGAGATGGAAGCGCTGACAGCAGTTCAAATTGGTTTGCTAACGATTTATGATATGTGTAAAGCAGCCGACCGTGGCATGGTGATGCATCACATTCACGTACTAGAAAAACACGGCGGTAAGTCTGGTCACTGGCTTGCCCATAATGTGGAGACGGCATAGTCAAGATTGCACTGCGCAACATTGCTCGCAAAGTAAAAAATATGGTTTTCAACCACAAGAGCCGCAACCTAATAAGGCCCAAGCATGAAACCCTTAGAAAATTCAACCTCCTTCGAGAAGGAAACGCGCCGGCTAGATGAATGGCTGTTGATGCTCAGTGCCATATCACATTGCATTTGGTACTCTGAAGACGATGCGAATTTGCTCAATGAGTTCTGCAAGATTTTAGTTACGCAGGCAGGCTACACGAGCGTCACGATTGAACTGACCGACGATCTTCTTGCGCCTGATGAGTTCTCTGACAATTCACGCTTTTTTTTCGGTCAAGTTTCACCAAGCAACGTCGACACGTCCACACGCGTTGCAAATGAACTGATCCTTGAACTTGCCGATGGAGATACGGTACTTGGTCGCGTTGCAGTGGTTGCCGAATTCGATCTCAGCCATGCCAGCGACGCAGCTATTTTTTTGCGCCGCGTCTGTGACGAACTAGGCAAAGCGCTCACCTCCCGCACACGCCCGTGCGAGCACGCCGCCTTACAAGAACAATTCGACATTCTTGCTCTCGCAGTAAAACAAAGCCCGTTTGCCATCGTTATCACCAATACGCGCGGTGAATTTGAGTATTGCAACGCACGCTTTACAGAAGTATCAGGTTTTGATGCAAACAACGCGAAAAATCGGCAAGTACTTTGGTCAGCAAATGACCTTGAAATTGAAGCACGATTGCAGTATTTACTCACACTACAATCGGGGCAGCATTGGCAGGGCGAAGTCACCACGCAAACACTCGCCGCGCAAAGCGTTCTTGAACATCAAATCATTTCGCCTTTGCACAATGATCAGGGTGAAATCACCCACTTTGTGGCGATCAAGCGCAATCTTAGTCAAAGTCATCAACAACTCAAAGAATTTGAGCAAGCACTTCTCTTGAAGGAACAAGCACTTATTTCGAGTAGCAACGGAATCATGATCACCCGCAGCGACGATCATGATCATTCGATTGTGTATGTGAATCCCGCTTTCGAGCGTATTACTGGTTATAGCGCCAATGAGGTGATTGGACGTGAAGGCCGCTTCCTAGTTCGCGACGATTTAGCACAACCTGATTTAGAAGAAATACGTTCCGCATTACGTGAAAAACGCGAGGGCCGTGCGCTCTTGCGGAATTACCGTAAAGACGGCACACAATTTTGGAACGACTTACATATCTCCCCGGTTAAAGATGCGCGTGGCGACAACACCACCCATTTTGTGAGTGTGATCAACGATGTGAGTGAACGCATCAATTATCAAAAAGAGTTAGAACATCAAGCCACGCATGACAACTTAACGGGCCTAGCGAATCGCAATTTATTGAACGATAGAATTGATCAAGCGATCGCTTGGGCGAAGCGACAAAATTTTTCGGTCGGACTTCTGTTATTGGATCTGGACCATTTTAAATTGATTAATGATGGTTCTGGGCACGGCGCGGGTGACGACGTGTTGCGCCAAGTGGCACAACGCTTAACGCGTTGCGTGCGTGAAACGGATACCGTGGCGCGCTTAGGCGGCGACGAGTTCGTCGTGATTTTGACGGACCTACCCGAAACCGAAGACGTGGATGTGATTGCAGCGAAAATACTCAGCGCACTTTCTCGTTCATTTGAAGTCGGCGGGCGCGAAGTGTTCGTTACAGCAAGTATCGGTATCTCGCTATTCCCGCGCGATGGCGACAACGGCGAAACCCTTCTGCGCTACGCTGATATTGCGATGTATAGGGTGAAAGAACACGGCCGAAACAGCGTACGGCAATTCATTCCTGAAATGGGCGTAACAGCGATTAGCCGCCTGAATATGGAAAGCGCCCTACGTCGCGGCTTGGAACGCGGTGAGTTCATGCTGCACTACCAACCCAAAATGGACGTGACCAATAACCAGATCATCGGCGCAGAAGCCTTGGTACGCTGGATGCACCCGCAAATTGGCTTAATTCATCCCATTGAATTTATTCCCTTAGCCGAGGAAACGGGTTTGATTTTGCCCTTGGGCGAATGGGTGTTTGCCGAAGCCTGCCGTCAACAAATCGCTTGGCAAAATGAAGGTTTGCCCGCGCTGAAAATTGCCGTGAATGTGTCTTCCCGCCAGTTCAGGCAAGAAGATTTAGCTGAACGCATTACGACAATGCTTTCCAACACGGGGGCTGACCCTGCATTCTTTATTATCGAATTAACCGAGAGCATGGTGATGCAAGATGTCAGTAGCACCTTGGTGGCATTGCGTACATTAAAAAATTTAGGTTTATCGATTTCTCTGGATGATTT
>JAIETO010000183.1 GCA_019745005.1 Burkholderiaceae bacterium | reverse complement strand
ATTACGAATCGGAAAGCCATCGAGCATGATTTACGCATCGCAGCGACGACGTTTGAATCGCAAGAGGGCATGTTTGTCACCAATCATCGCTGGCGCATACTCAAGTTTAATCAGGCGTTTAGTCGTATCACGGGCTATACGGCGAGCGACCAAATCGGCATGGCAGCGCTGCGGCACACCATCAAGCATCAAGACGCCGCTTTTTTCTTGGATATCGAAGCAAGCCTTTTACATGACTCGTTTTGGCAAGGCGAGCTTTGGACGAAACGCAAAAATGGTGAAACCTATCCGCAAATGATGACGCTTACCGCCATCAAAGATGCGCGCGGCATCGTCACGAATTATGTCGGCTCATTTACCGACATGAGCCAACACAAAGGCTACGAAGAAGAAATTCGTACGCTGGCGTTTTATGATTTGCTCACCAAACTTCCTAATCGACGACTATTAACAGATCGTTTGCAGCACCTGATTTCCATGCATCAGCGCAATGAGCACCATAGCGCGATTTTGTTTATCGATCTCGACAACTTCAAGACACTCAACGACACCCGTGGACACGATGCGGGTGATTTACTTCTCATTGAGACGGCAAAACGCTTGCTGGCATGCGTGCGCGAAAGCGATACCGTGGCGCGCTTCGGCGGCGATGAGTTTGTGGTGATCTTAGAAGAACTCAGCCTGCAACTCGATGAGGCCGTGGCACAAGCAGATCGCATAGGCGAAAAAATACGCCACAGTCTGAACCAGACCTTCGATTTCCCAGACTTCTCACACCATGGCTCGTGCAGTATCGGTATTTGTTTGTTCCAAGGCGCTGAGAACAACGTCAAAGACTTGTTCAAGCGGGCTGACACCGCCATGTACCAGGCAAAAACCTCGGGGCGCAATGCGCTGCGCTTTTTTGATCCTGAAATGCAAGCCGTACTGGTGATACGCATGATGTTGGAATCAAACTTACGGGTGGCGCTTGCCTTAGAACAGTTTCAACTCTATTACCAGGCACAAGTCGATGCGCTTGGAAAGGTGGTTGGCGCTGAAGCACTGCTGCGCTGGCTCCACCCTGAGCGGGGATTCATTTCACCAGCAGAGTTTATTCCGTTGGCGGAAGAAACAGGCTTAATCGTGCCGAT
Source organism: Burkholderiaceae bacterium (assembly GCA_019745005.1). Classification (GTDB taxonomy): domain Bacteria; phylum Pseudomonadota; class Gammaproteobacteria; order Burkholderiales; family Burkholderiaceae_D; genus Undibacterium. The sequence continues at coordinate 11,843 of JAIETO010000183.1, read as the reverse complement.
AGGTCATTGGGTATTAGAGCAAACATGTCGGCAACTCAAACTATGGGAAAACGAGCCGGCAACACAACATCTGAGTTTGGCCGTGAATGTCAGCGCAAAGCAATTCAAACAAAACGACTTCGTCGCGAGCGTCACGGAGATTATCGAAAAGCAAGGCATCAATCCGACCTTGTTGAAAATCGAATTGACCGAAAGCACGGTGCTTGACGATGTTGAGAGCACGACGAGAAAAATGCACCAACTGAAAAGTTTGGGAGTCGGGTTTTCCATGGACGATTTTGGTACAGGTTACTCATCGCTCGCCTATTTGCAACGCCTACCGCTCAACCAAATCAAAATTGATCAGTCGTTTGTGCGCGATATTAGCGACGACGAAAATGACGCTACCATCGTGCGCACGATTATTTCGCTCGGTTTAAATCTGGGGTTGAATGTGATTGCGGAAGGCGTGGAGACATCGGCACAGCGTGATTTCTTAATCCACCACCATTGCTTGGTGTTTCAAGGCTATTTGTTCGCGAAACCCTTACCCATCGAGGGTTTTCACGCCATGTTTGACTTACCGAGTAACACAGAAATGGTACTGGATAATGCATCGCCCACTTCAACGAGCTGAAGCATTTTTAAGCGCGATCCATTGTGAAAAGTATTGGTTGCTGCGATGTTGATGGTGTCGCAGCATCGCCCCCGTAAAATTGTTGAGACGTTTTTCCTGCTGCTGTTGTCGCGCTGAATCTAGAGCACTTAGCAATGCTCGCCCCATGACTTCCGCTTGCCAACGCTGCGCGATAATCGCGTCACCACGTTGCTGCGCCTCTCGCCATTTATCCTCATTTTGAAATAGATCGATGGCCGCCCGCACGAAGTTGGCGTTGTCATCTGCGATGGCTCCACCCCAGGCCATTTCACCATGCATGCTTTCTGCGCCGATCGAGGTCGTCACGCTAGGTGTACCGCACACCATTGCGTCTGCCAGCTTACCTTTCACCCCTGCACCAAATCGCAAAGGTGCCAGACATACGCGCGCGTGCGCCATCACTTGATGGGCATTTTCTGCCCAACCCTGCACTAAAAATCCCTGGGCAGGCGCATGTAACGCAGTTGCCTTGGGCGGTGGATAAGCGCCCACGAGGTGCAACTCCGCTTGCGGCAAAGCCTGACGTATGTTGGGCCAGATACTTTGTTTTAAGCAAAGTACGGCGTCCCAGTTGGGGGCGTGGCGAAAATTACCTATGCTAATGAAATGCGCGCGCGTTTCAAATGCGGGTCTTTCCGCACAGGCACGCACCCGCATCAGCTTGCAATGATGCAGCAACGAAGCGGGTACAGAAAATCCAGTGCGCAAAAGCTCGATCTCAAACTCGGAGGCAATAAGACTTAAATCACATCGGTAGATTGCCGCGATTTCTCGCTGCGCGACATCGTCCTTGGCAAGCGCATGAAACAAAGTTTGGATTGATGTTTGGCTAACAAGGTCGAGCATGTATTCCTGCTCTTTGGCGGCAGCGCGATTTTTTTTCAGCATCTGCTCGCGACCATCGCGCAAGCAATGTAAATCCACGGTATCTAAGACCCGCAGCGCATGCGGGCAGCTTTTTTCTACGCGCCAACCAAACTGTTCTTCGGTGTAGAAGCGATCAAACACAACCATGTCTGGTTCAAGCGCACGCACGAAGTCGTCAAAGCTGTCTGCATTTAACTCGATGACTTTCTCTTGCACGCCCAAACTTGCAAGAGGTGCGCGATGCGACGACAAACTAGCAGCGCTTGCGAAGACCACTTCCCACGATTGCGCGCGAAACAATTCCAACATCTCCAGCATACGAGCGCCCGCAGCCGACGAGGCTGGCTCTGGCCAAACGGAACCGATCACGAGAATTTTTTGCAGTGATGCCATAAAAAAACAGGGAGTATTTAAAGAAGGTGCCTATCAAATAAGCGCGATAGGCAATAAATTTAGACATACTATCGCCTAGTATTTTAGATATTCGAATTTATGAACGATTAACCGGTTCGTGGCCTACCAGTAAGGCCAACTCGTAGCACGATATCAATGCGCAAAAAGACGTCAAGAAACCACGCCCCTCGACACCACATCACGCCTCGTCAAACGGCTGTAAATCCTCATCTGTAGCGCTCGTGGTGGGCGCAACCAAAGGCAAATTCAAGATGAATACGCTACCCACGTTTTCTTCGCTATTGACGACAACTTCACCGCCCAAAACATCTTTGATGAGGTTGTACACAATGTTTAAACCCAAGCCGCTGCCACCTTGCCCTAATTTTGTGGTGAAGAAGGGGTCAAAAATCCGGCTCAAATTGCTATCTGGAATGCCCAAGCCATTGTCACTCACGCTGATCTGCACTTGCTCGGGCGAACTCCCTTCGATGAGATGGGCGCTGATAATGATTTCCCCATGACTACGCCCATCAAAGCCGTGCACGATGGCGTTGTTGATTAGGTTGGTTAACACTTGCCCTAAGGGTCCGGGGTAGCTTTCCATGACGATCCCTGCAGCAACTTGCGCCTGCACTTCGTAGGCACTGCGCTTGATTGTAGTGCCTAAAGTAAGGATGGTTTCCTTTACCACATCATCAAGCTTAAATTCACGTCGCTGCGCGCTGGTGCGATCCACTGCTACGCTCTTAAAACTACCAATTAACTCTGCGGCGAGGTTGAGATTACGCAGCAATAAATCGTTGCCTTGGCGCGTGTTGTCGACAAAAATTCTAAGGTTATTCCGCGTCAAGCCGCCCGACATTTTGTCGTTAAAATCTTGACTCATCTCATGCAAAGTACTGGCGACGGTAACCGCATTGCCGATCGGTGTGTTGAGTTCATGGGCGACACCTGCAACTAAGGCACCAAGTGCCGCCAAACGCTCGGAGCGCTGAATTTCTTTTTGCGCATTCTTGAGGGTTTCAAAGGCAAATTTCAACTCTTCATTTGACGTGTGCAGCGCCAAGGTACGATTTTCTACTCGTTGCTCCAAGGTCTCTTGATGCACCGCCTGCACCTTCATTAACTCGTTTAATTTGGCGCGCATACAATCAATGCCAAACGCGAGATCCCCTATTTCGTCTGGGCGGACAACTTGAATTGGTTCCTCAAATTGTCCGTTGCCTAGCCGATCCACATCGCGCTGTAATTGCCGCAAGGGTTCCATCATGCGACGCTGAAATAATTGCCACAGCAGAAAAAAAGAAATCAACAATTGCAAAACAATTGCCGCACTCGCGCGCCAAAAGTTCTTCTTGTATTCCTGTTCAACTAAAAGACTACTCACCTCAATGGTAATGCGACCAATCGCTTCGCCGTCTTTTTTCAGCACACGCGTGTCGGTGAACACGGTACTATTTTTTAACTCAGGTCGATGGGCACTCACGAAGGTGCCAAACGAGGCGTCTTCCACCACAATACTGACGACCTCTGGATTAAGCATGATGGAATCAACAAATATCTGTGCCGCTTGTTTGTCGACGTGCCAAACCGGCGTCGCCATGCTTTGTTCTAACATGCTGGCGTATTGCTTCAATGACCCACGCAAACGGCCGTCAATTTCCCTTTCGATATTTTGGCTGGCTAAAAACGGGCCGATCAGTAAGGCCGGCAATAAAATTCCAAGTGCAATCCCCAGCACGATGGCGTTGCGCAGCGATAATCCCGCTTGCAGCTTGCGCGTGAGCCTATATTCATCCAACCAACCAGCTTTTAGATTACTTTGCATGGACTAGCGTTTTCGTCTTCTCAAGTTTAGCTACGTCAACGGCGCGTGATTATTCCGGCCACGCTGCTTGCACCAAGGCTTCAATATCATTGGGGTTTTCTAATTTCTTTTTTGCTTCTAACCAGGATTTGGGCTCCGGCTTTGGCTTTCGGGTATGAACTGGGCTATCAATACTCATCTGTATTCCAAACACCACTGTGCCCTCGGCCACGTAAAATGGAAGCACTTTCTTGCTGGCTTCAAGTACTTCGTTTTCGTAATACTCATGCAGCGCCGGTTCCATGTCCAACCAGACACCAACCTGTTGGTCTGCTCTGACGGCGATCACTAAATAGCCTCGGCTTGGCGCTAGACTCACTTTTTTTAAGGCTTTCCAGACTTGGGTTTGTATCTGACGCGAATACCGTGCGAGGTCTTTGAAATCTATCTGTTTTTCTTTGAGCGTGGCCTCAGTTTGAAAAAAATAAGTTGCATCGAAGCGCGGCTCAGCAGCGATCAAGTTGAAACTAAGCGTTAATAACGCAATAAAAACACTTCCTTGCAAAATGCGTTTCATGGTGAACCGAGCGCTTTCATTTAAGAGTTCGTCACGAACACGCCAGCGGCGCGATTTTTTTGCACATTATCCCAATTAAAAATTTGACCGTTCATCGCCACATAAACGCCGACTGGCAGAACTTGTGCGACACCACAGGCAAATCCAAGATTAAATAATGCATCAGATTGCGCAATATCGTAAGGCACCATTGCACCTGTGAAGACAATCACTTTGTTCAAGTTTGCAGCGCCTAAGACATGTGCTGTTTCGCGCATCGTGTCAGTACCGTGGACAATGACGATGGCTTTCTCTTGCGCCTCGTGGCAGGAGGCGAGGATACGCTGACGGTCTGCATCAGCCATGTCGAGTGAATCCATCAAGTGGCTAGCGTCAAGCGCGACAGGCATCGTCAGACGAGCCCGTTTGATGATGTCAGGTAAATGACTCTCTGCAAACCCTAAACTGCCATCGAGTTCGTTGTAGCGTTTATCAAAAGTACCACCGGTTGCAATTATTTTTAACATCGGCATAACCTTGTTTTGTGTAGGGAAGCTCTGATTAAGTGTAGCGAGCGGCCAAAGTTTGGATCGAGAAGCGCACCTGTACGAGAGTACAGAGAGCACGGTAGCCGGTGTCGCAGATACAAAATTTGGTCGCGCAGTAACTTAATCAGAGCTTTCTTAGGATTTACGCAAAATTGCGTTAGCTAGGCAAAAGCCGTAGAAAGTACAAATGGTACGGCAAGACAAAGCGACAACGCCAACGTCTGTTTTACGTTCGTCCTATGGAGTCAAATGAATCAAGCGCAACATATTGTAGCCGCAAGTGGTTTTGCTGCGTACGCTGGTTTGCATAGAGCGCGTGGCACGTCGCCTGTTGTTCGCGTGATTGCACAGCAAGCTGCTAAAACAACAACAATAATGGGCGAATTTGTGTGATTAATTGATGCGGCTTTGGTTTCTTTGTTATTATTTTAGTTATAAATTATCAATTTAGGACTTACGCAAAATTGCGTTGACTAGGCGCGAAGCCGCAAACAGTACAGAAGGTGCTGCGAGGCGAAGCAACAATGCCAACGCCTGTTTTGCGCCAGTCTTACATTTAATCGCGCCCTTTACTTAAGGACTCTTCATGTCAACTGCGTTGCTCGCAGAACCCGCTTCCCGGGACGTCTTCCGTGAAAACGCGCGCGTGGTCGGACTCGTACTAGCGATTGTGCTTTTCATTTTTGTAAGTCTTAACTTCTTTTTCGAGCAACGCCATTTGCGCGCAGAGGAAAAAGCCAAAGCGGGGCTATTTGCGCTTTCCATTGCTGAGAGCGTAAAAAAAATCAACAGAGCCGACGTAGAAGCCTTGATTTTGACAAGTAGCCGCTCCATTGACGCATTAAGCATCACCGTGTTTGATAAAGACGCGCAACCGTTCGTCGCGTGGTCGAATCAAAATCAATTTCGTTCAGCAGAAAAAATGCCCAATACGGAGTTGGTTGACGAGGTAAAAAGTGATTTACAACTGGCGCAGCTCAACATCGCAGTGCCATTGGTCAGTGGCGACGAGATGGTCGGCAAATTGCAAATCAGCGTTGGTTTGAAGCATCTTTACATGCATACCTTTGCCGCCGCATTTGTCGGTTTCTTGATTCTCACGCTAGCCACATTTCTGTGCGCATACAAGCTGACCGAGCGCTACATGGCACGCATACTACCGATTCGACATCTGTCTGAAACTGCGGAGCAGGTCGCCACCTTGGGTGACTATAGCCTGCGCGTCGCGCCGCAAAAAGGGCGCGAGTTTGATGATCTTATTTATTCATTTAACGATATTTTAGGGCGCATAGAGTCATGGGAATTTGATCGCCAAAGCGAGGCGCGGGAACGCCAAGAGGCGGAACGTCGCTTAGCAATTTTGGCAAATCACGACACGCTCACGAAACTCCCGAATCGCAAATACTTCCAATCTTTAATGCAAGATGCACTGACTGAAGCGGTGCAAAGCAAACAGCTTGCCGCACTGATGTTCATTGACCTGAATCAATTCAAAGCAATGAATGAGAGTTTCGGCTATGACGGTGGCGACTTGATTTTAGCGACGATTTCAAACCGCATTCACGCAGTATTGCGCAATACCGACACCTTGTGCCGTGTTGATGGTGACGAATTTGGCGCGATTTTGCCCAACGTCGACAGTAAAGAGATGGCGATGCAGTTAGCCGAGCGCTTGCTACACGAAATCAGTCAGCCTATGGCCTTGCGCGGAAAACGTATTTTGATCACCGCAAGCATCGGGATTGCTTGCTGCCCTTTGCATGGCAGCGAACTGCGCCAAATACTTAAATGCGCCGATACGGCTCTTAAAGAAGCGCAAGCGGCAGGACAAGCGCTCGCAAAAGGTCAATTTCGCCTTTTCAAAAGCTAATCGACTTTTTTCAGTGTTAGGCTAACAAGATACGAATCTGCGCCTGCGCTTGCTCACTTGGTATCACTTTGAATCCACTTTTAGCATAGCGGTGCCAGCGCCCCATGACAAAACTCGCCAGCATGGCCGACCGAGGACGCACCTCGCTCTCAGGAAGCCGCGACTGGCTGACTGCCTGCATGAGCGCTTGTTTGTATGCCAGTTCAATACGATCAAAAAATTGATTCATCCGAAGTTGTAAGCGCTCATCCTCGTTCACCAACACATCACCAATCAGAACCCGCGTCATGCCTGGATTTTGCTCTGAGAAATTGAGTAACAACATGGTGATCGCCGCAGCTTGCTCTAAGCCTTCGTCCTGCTGCTCGCAAATTTTGTTGATCAAGCTAAAAATACTTGATTCAATAAACTCGATCAAGCCTTCAAACATTTGTGCTTTGCTGGCGAAGTGACGGTACAGCGCCGCTTCTGATATTTGGGTTTTCGCAGCAAGCGCTGCGGTCGTGATTTTTTCTGCTTTGGGGTTCTCTAGCATGCCAGCCAAGGCTTGCAAAATCTGCAGCTTACGTACGCCTGGTTTGGTGGTTGCCATGATGAACAGAGGCCTTGAGTTTTGATGGAATTTATTACCTTGATTGAACCACAGATTCGCATGATCGATTGCGATACCGCTGACTTAATTTGAAGACTGAATTCACTCTAACATCGACACATGCGGCATTTATTTTTTGCGCATGTGAACCTGGCGCCATGTAGCGTGTTACCAAGGCCGTGCGCATGCCGACCCGCTTGGCAGCCCGTAAATTGGGGATACTGTCTTCAACCAAGATACATCGATGGGCTTGCACGCCCAGTTTCGCCAAAAGTTTGCGTAAAAACTGGGCCGAGGGTTTGGGTTGCAATTTGCCATGCACGCGCATGTCCTCGATGGGAATATGCTCGGCAAAATGGCGATGCAAGCCGAGATGCCGAATCACATCAGACGAATATGCTTTCGGTGCATTGGTAAGTAAGACTTTACGCCCTGGCAGTCGGCGCAATAAGCGCGCCAAACCTCGTTCTGCCCTGATCATACTTGGTAGGTGTTCAAAAGCATGTGCAGCGTGCAAAAACTCTTGCGCTTTGACGTTGTGATGCTTCATCAAACCGAGCAAAGTCGCGCCATAACGCCGCCAATAATCCTGCCGCACTGCATTCACGGTTGCGCTGTCTGCTGGCTCACCGTTCTCGCCGAGCAGCGCGGCAATATAGCCATTCATGTTTGCGCTAATGGTTGGAAAAATCGCGAAACCCGCGTCATGCAAAGTATTGTCGAGATCAAACAACCATATCGGCGAGCGGTCAGCCATCAATAACAACTCAACTTAGATTAAAGCAAGAACGGAAAGTATCGGACCGCTTTACGATTGCGATTGTCCGTCTACACCAATGCGGCTCGAAGAACAACGCGGCTGCGACACCGACACTTTTGAATTTAGTGGCTGCGAATCATCGTACCGAATGCCTGCTCAGTCAACACTTCGAGCAGCAAGGAATGTTCAATGCGACCGTCGATGATATGCACCGTGTTCACGCCTGACTTCGCCGCGTCCAACGCGGAAGAAATCTTTGGCAACATACCGCCTGATATCGTGCCGTCAGCGAACATTTCGTCAATTTCGCGTGCCGACAAATCCGTTACCAGATTACCTTGTTTGTCTAAAACGCCGGGGATGTTTGTCATCATGATCAGCTTTTCGGCCTTCAAGATTTCGGCGATTTTTCCGGCGACTAAATCGGCATTAATGTTATAGGCTTGCCCATCCGCACCAAATCCGATAGGAGAAATAATCGGAATAAACGCATCATCTTGCAAGGCTTTAACGACCGCAGGATTAATGGCATCAATCTCACCCACGAAGCCGATGTCAAGAAATGCACCGGGGTTCTCCCGATCCGGCATTTTGAGTTTGCGTGCGCGGATTAGACCACCATCCTTACCCGTCAAACCCACTGCTTGACCACCGTAATGGTTAATCAACATCACAATGTCTTGCTGTACTTCGCCGCCCAACACCCATTCAACGACTTCCATGGTTTCCTCGTCAGTAATGCGCATACCTTGCACAAAACTACCCTCTTTTCCGACTTTTTTCAGGGCGTTATCAATCTGTGGTCCGCCGCCGTGCACAACCACAGGGTTCATGCCAACTAGTTTGAGCAAAATCACATCGCGCGCGAAACCATGCTTTAAACGTTCTTCCGTCATCGCATTACCGCCGTACTTCACGACGATGGTTTTGCCATGAAATTTGCGAATATAGGGCAAGGCCTCCGCCAAAATTTCCGCCTTAATTTCAGGCGCGACGCCCGCCAATCGGTCCATTTTGTCGTCAGTTGTTGATGCAAGATTGGTCATTTTGATCGTATCTTTCATGGTTTTTAAATATCGGCAGTATATTTTACAGCGAAAACATGGAGCCTCATTTGAACGCCAATGCAAACATAGTTTAGAATGCAAGTTGGTTTGAAAGCAACATTCAAACTTCTTTGAAGTTTCCTTTTTAACCAGCGCCAATAATTTGAAATCTGACTGCGTGGACCGCGTAAGCGAAATGTCATACTGCTGCGTTAAAGTTTCATTATCATGACGAGTTTCAAATGCAAACGTTATCAAAAGTTACGCCTGTACTGCTCAGCGGTCCAACCTAACATGATATTCTTGCGCTGCAGCATTGATTGCTTCTCAATTTAAGTCAAAAACGATCGTCCTTGTAACGAAGACACTATGAGCCCATTACTAAACCTGCACCACCAGTTAGAAGCAATGCGTCCTGTGCTACTTCGCTTTGCGATGCTGCAATTGCGTAACGAAAGTAGCGCTGATGATGCGGTGCAAGAGACGCTTCTCGCAGTTTTAGAAAAACCTGATAGTTTCGCCGGAAAATCTTCATTACGCACCTATGTCACGGGCATCCTGAAATACAAGATCATCGATTGCATGCGGGCTTCAGGTAAAGAGAAGCAATTGCAGACAGAGGATGACGAATCTGAAGCCGATTTGGTCGATAGCTTGTTCAAAGCAAATGGGCACACCATTGACATGGCACGTTCTTGGGGGGAACCCGAAGGCACCTTAGAACAAAAAGATTTTTTTAAGGTTTTAGAAGCTTGTTTAGACAAAATGCCAGATAAAACCGCCCGGGTTTTTATGATGCGCGAATGGTTGGAACTCGATACCGAAGAAATTTGTAAGGAATTGCAGATTACGTCGTCTAACCTATGGGTTCTCTTATATCGTGCGCGTCTACGATTACGTGAATGCCTCGATTTGAACTGGTTCGCGGTGAAACATTAAGTTGCGCCGCGGGCACAACTTTCTATTTTCGTATGCGACCAATCATTAACTGCAAACAAACCCACGAGTTGGTTTCTCAAAGCATGGACAAAGACTTGAGTCTTTTGGATCGCATGCGCGTACGTTTGCATCTTGGTATTTGTACATCGTGCAGTAATTTCAATGGGCAAATGCTTTTGCTGCGCGAAGCAATGCGCAAGTTCCCAATGAGTGAGCTCGATGACAAACCGCATGATCATAGCGACGAAAGAAAGTGAATAGCGCTAGATTAAACACGCTTTCAATGTAAATAATTTTGTACTTAAAATCAGCGTTCAGAGCCAAACATATACTTTAACGCGCTATACCTTAGCGAATATGGCTACTTAGCTCCGCTTCAAACGCCCGTAAATCAGGCATCAAGCAAACAAATTCTTCTGTTTCCATTACACTACGTTCAACTTTTTGTTCGCGTATTTCGTATCTATTGGAACACAACATGCCCAATGATTTAAAACCAAATTACCAAGCGCTTTCCGTTTCAGCATCGGAATCTGTCTCAGAGAGAATCCGCAATCGCCTGCTTGCCAGCAAAACACGCCATCACGCAAACGACAACATCAGCGCGTTTATTGAAGCAGGCGAATTGGATGAATTGATTTCCGAAGTCGAAGCAAAAATGCGCGATGTACTACATTCGCTGGTCATCGACACCGAACACGACCATAACACGCAAGATACGGGGCGACGGGTCGCGAAAATGTTTATCAACGAGGTGTTTCGCGGACGCTATGCGCCTATGCCCTCTGTCACGGAGTTTCCAAACGCATCCCACTTAAACGAGCTCATGATTATTGGTCCTATCACAGTCCGATCCGCTTGCTCGCACCATCTTTGCCCCATCATGGGTCGGGTCTGGATTGGCGTAATGCCTAACGAGCATTCAAATCTGATTGGGCTATCAAAATACGCTCGCATTGCCGATTGGATTATGAGCCGTCCACAAATTCAGGAAGAAGCGGTAGTGCAATTGGCGAATGCTCTGCAAGAAAAAATGCAGCCTGACGGTTTAGCGGTCGTCATGGAGGCAGATCATTTCTGTATGCATTGGCGCGGTGTGAAAGACATTGAAGCCAAAATGATCAATAGCGTCATGCATGGCTCTCTTTTAAAAGATGCGAATTTACGGCGCGAATTTTTGACACTGATCAAACACTAAAACTTATTCATTTCGAAAGTCATAGCCATGCTAGTTCGCCTTCTTTACGCAAGCCATCTCGTTGATGAGAATATGGCTGACATTGTGAAAACTGTTATGCAACAATCACGCGAGAAAAATCCTCAATATGGGATCACCGGCATTCTTTGCCACAGCGACAAAGTGTTTTTGCAGGTGCTAGAAGGTGGGCGTGTGCAGGTGAACAACTTGTATGCCCATATACTGAAGGACAAACGCCACACCGATGTAATTTTGCTCAACTATGAGGAAATAGACGAACGGCGCTATGCAGGATGGACCATGGGTGAAGCAAACCTTAATAAAATCAATCCCTCAATACTGTTGAAGTATTCTGCATCGCCAACGCTTAGTCCCCACTTTATGTCGGGCAAAATGTCGCTGAGTTTGATTGAAGATTTAATTGCCAGCGCGGCGATTGTTTGTCGCATGTGATCGTGCTTAGTTTCCGCCACCATACCGCTTAAAATCAGGAAATAGGCGCATTCAACCCAGATATTCCATGAGGATTTGCGACGATGGTGGATGCAAATTTCGAGACACTCTTCGAGGCGGTTTCGTTGCGAATGAGGCGCCAATAGCGAGCTATTGGCAACGAAGAGCAGCGAA
>JAIETO010000236.1 GCA_019745005.1 Burkholderiaceae bacterium | reverse complement strand
AGAGTCAAGCATTCAATTGAGTTCAGGAGCGGCTTATGCAGCAAACATTGAAGATAGGGCAACTTTCGAAGGCGACAGGCTGTCAGGTGGAGACCATCCGTTTCTATGAGCAGGAAGGGCTCTTGCCGGCGCCGGCGCGTAACGCAGGGAACTACCGGCTATATGAAACGGCCCACGTCGAGCGGCTGCAGTTTATCCGCCATTGTCGATCTCTGGATATGCCGCTCAACGATGTGAGGCTGTTGCCGAATCTGCGTGATGCCCCGGGCGAAAGCTGCCAGGAAGTCAATCAGTTGCTTGATCAGCGCATTGTGCAAGTGGCGCATCGCATTGCTGAGCTCAATGCTTTGCAAGGCCAATTGAGTGTACTGCGAGGCCGTTGCCGAACAGGTAGTGCGGCGCGCGACTGCGGCATTTTGCAGGAGCTATCGACGGGAATGTGCCAAGCGGAGGGGTGTGTGGAATAGCAACTTCAAACCATGAATTGAAACGACACGGTGCGTTGCTGGCTTGCGATCATTGAAGGTGACTGCGGAGCGGGAAAGCGCGACATCATACGGCAAGCTTATTTATTTAAAATCAGTTGCTTACAGCAGGATTTGAGTTTTTTTACAAGAATCCCGGCCGACCCTCAATTTGCTAATGCTATCGCGCATGGCGAGTTTAATTTCGTCCACCATCGCCAGCACACCCGCCTTGGCTTTTGGGGCGAAGAATTTATTCACATAAAGTTCGCCCAAAGCTTCACCTACATTGGCGTCGATGCTGGTTAAAACGCGTTTCCAACGTGGTTGTAATTCTTTGGTACCTGCTAGCGTGCGGCCATAAAAGTCGAACTGTGTGTTAACAAACTCCGTTGATAAATCCTTTGCCTTACTATTGACGAGTTGCCAGCGCAAATACGTTTTTAAGTTGGCCAACGATTCAGTTTGTACTATCCGGCTGACTTCTTTAAAGAACTTGGGATGAGCGAGATTCAATTCCTTCGCATTGGTTAAACCGATTGTGTCGAAATAGGTTTTCCAATTTACTCCCATTTGTTCTAAATTGCTTACGCTAGACAAATGATAAGACGCTTGTGGGTCGCGTAATTCGACCTTAGTCAAGGATGCTTTTGCAAGCTGCGTTTCAAGTTTCAACACGGCGCGCGCATGCTGCTGCGCTGCGCTTGCATCATCACCCATTAAGGAAAAAATTTGCGTCACATAGGCTTGGTATTTTTGTCTAATTTGCGCGGTTTTTTTATCTGACTTTAAATAGTAGTCGCGGTCGGGCAAACCTAAACCGCCCTGCGCAAGTTGCGCCAAATAGCGCGTGGTGTTTTTGGCGTCTTGATCTACAAAGAAGTTAAAAAGCGAACGCGTGCCAGTTCGATGATGTAAGGCAACCACAGAAAGAATTTGTTTTCTATCCTTGATCACATCGATTTCTGCCAATTTTTCTGCTAGAGGTTTGAACCCCTGTGCATTTAAGCGTGACTCATCGATTCCGCTGCGGTAATAAGCACCAACCAGTTGCGCTATCCCTTGCGCATTCGGATTTGCGGCAGCTTCTTCAACAATCAAGCGCAAATCTTTGAGGTTGCGCTCGGTGACTTCATCATAGGCGCTGTAACGCGCACGGTCTGCAGGAATAGGATTATTTTTTAACCAATTCCCATTCGCATATTGGAAAAAATCGCGGCAGACATCTGCGCTCAAATCCATTGCATGGGATTCCAAAACCAGATTATTACTGGTTGCCGTTTGTGCCACGGCGTTACTAGCCATAGCGCAGGCGATTGAAATGGCTAAACAAGTTTGACGAAAAAAATAGGTCATAATTTTTAAGATTTTTAAAGTTTTATGAATCTAGTTGCTGATAACTTGAACGTTAATGCCTGAATTTAATTCACGTGAGCGGAATACGCGTTGCGTTGCCTTTTGGAAGTCTTCTGGCTTCGCTTTGGGAATATCGACAAATGTTTGTGGGTTCAAATCAACAAGCGGAAACCAAGTACTTTGCACTTGCACCATGATGCGGTGCCCGCGCCTGAAAGTATGGTTAATGTCTGGCAAAACAAAGCTCAGACGTTCAATTTTTCCTGGCGTGAAAGGCTCGGGTTTTTCGAAACTATTGCGAAACTTTCCTCTAAACGGGCCGCCGCGCACAAGTTGCTGGTAGGCGCCCAAGCTCAAACTTGGTGAGCCAACATCATTTGATTTATCTTTTGAAGCACCACCACCTGCAGGAAATTCACTAGGATAAACATCAATCAGTTTTACTACCCAATCACCATCCGTCCCGGTGGTGGACACGAACAAACTTGGATTCAACGAGCCAACCAAGGTCACGTCCTGCTCAAGCACTTCTGTTTGGTAAGTCAACACGTCTGGTCGAGTGGACGCGAATCGTTGATCCGACACCATGTATTCTTGCGGGACGCCCAACGCGGGGTAATTAATGTAAGGAACAGGTTTGCGTGGGTCGCTCGTGTATTCATCAAAATTATTTTCGTTTGATGGTGATGCTTCAGACGCTTTCGTCCATGTAAGGCTACCGTTTGCGCCAAAGTACAAGGTGCGGGGTTTTGCTTCACGCGGCGGCCACGCATCGTAATTACGCCAAATATTAGTCCCAGTTTCGAACACTTGCGCCTCGGGAATGGGCTTGCCAACCACGCCTTTCAAGTATTGTTCGAAGAAAGGAAACAAAATATTTTTTCGGAAATGTTCGCCCGTTTTTGAATCAAAATTGACATACCCCAATTTTTCGCCATCAAGGCGTCCCCAAGCGCCGTGCACCCAAGGTCCCATCACGATGCCATTGAAAATACCTGGATTATTTTTTTCTATACTTTGATAAGTGGTGAGTGGCCCCTGCAAATCTTCTGCGTCATACCATCCACCCACTGTCAAAACGGCTGCTTTAATATTCTTTAGGTGCGGGGCAATATTTCTGCTTTTCCAAAATTCATCGTACGTACTGTGCGCAATGGTTGGTTCAAAATAAGCCCTTTGCTTTGGGTTCATAGTTGCCAAAATATTTGGCAGGCTCAATTTTGAAAGAAAGAATTGATAAGCATCTTCCGTTCCATAATCAAACTTCTCCCATTTTTTCGGCAAGGTTGTCGGGTTTTGCTCCTGCGTAAAGCTGGCGTAAAAATCGAAGTTTCCAGACAACATGAATGCGCCGCCATGATAAGAGTCGTCACCCATAAACAGATCGGCAATGGGCGCTTGTGGCGATGCAGCTTTGATTGCAGGGTGCGAATCGATGATGCTCGCAGATGTGTAGAAACCAGGATAAGACGTGCCAAGAATGCCAACTTTGCCATTGTTGTTTTTGACGTTTTTCAGGAGCCATTCGACCGTATCGTACATGTCACGGCTTTCAGTTCCCTCACCTGGGGCGAGCGACGCTTTTGCATGCGGCGTCATTTCTTGCCAAACCCCTTCCGATAAAAAGCGCCCACGGACATCCTGCACCACAAAAATGTATCCGCTGTCTTGAAATTCTTTTGGTCCCAAACGCGTTGGAAAATAGTCCACGCCGTAATGCGATTCGCCTTGCTCAAATACACCCGCACCATACGGCGTTCTGGTCATTAAAAACGGGTAGGTTTTACTAGCGTCTTTCGGTGCGTATACAGCAGTAAACAACTTAACTCCGTCGCGCATGGGAATTTGAAATTCATACTTGGTGTAACGTGCCTTGAGCGTATTCTTGGCTGCGTCTACTTCTTTTTCTGCTTCGTCATCGCCACCTTTTAGGCGATCAAATGCGTTGGCATTGGTCTGCACTAACATCGTTAGTGTTAAACAGAACGTGAGTGCAAGGGTTTTAAACATTATTGCCTCTTCATTTTTTCAGGGAATTATTTTTTGTAGATTTCTGGTCGTGATTTATTTCTTTGCTCGTAGACGATTTTGGCATCTTGTATAGCGCGCTCCTGCGTGCGCATTTCAGGATGATCGTCATGATCGGAGAAATAACTGGCCGCTTGCGCTCGCATGACGTATTTGATGGCAGCTTCATCACTTAGTTCATACATTTCAGTTAGAAGGGTCGTCACTTCGTCCAAGTATTGTTCATAAGTCATTGGTTTTTCTGGCACATTCATTATTTTTTCCTTAAATTGAGTTTTTTTGCCCGACACCACCTACAAAAACTTACAAGTGACATGCTTGCCTGAAAGTTTCGTAACAGCCTGTAAATGGGTCTTCCCTATTTGAAAATAGCGATTAAACTTTGAATCTGAAAGTAGTTGTCCGTAACATCGGAATATAAAAAAACAAATTCACGCTATCAATTTTCTTGTGAGAAGAATCATGAACATAAAAGTGTCTCCTCGTTTCGTTCGAAATACCATTTTCGCCGCCGCCACTTTTGCTGCGCTGGTGCCAAGTCTAAGTCAAGCACATGGTCGGTATTATCATGGTTCACGCGTTGGCGTAGGCATTAATTTAAATCTTTTCCCTGGTTTTTATCATCGCCCGTATTATTACGCTGGCTATTATGGCTACCCTTATTACTATCCTGAGGTTGTCGTCAATCCAGTCATAGTGGCGAATCCGCAGCCAACGGTCGTGTATGTAGAGTCCTCACCTTCGAACTATTCGAGTACACCGAACAATCAGGTCACAAATGTGTCGCCGTCACAAAACGAGAACGTTTGGTACTACTGCCATAACCCCGATGGTTTTTATCCCTCAATCAAATCATGTCCTGCGGGTTGGCAAAAAGTGCCGGCACATCCACCTGAAAAGTGATCAGTCGCTTTTTCGATTAATACTGATCAAAAAGGGCGCAATTTGCGCCCTTTTTGATTTATGCGAGATACATTTTTAACGTGCAATTACTTCTCTGATCGTTGCTGCCAATTCATCTGCCACGAATTTCGCCACATACGCGTCTGCGCCCACGCTACGTACATGATCTTCGTTGGTCGAACCCGACAACGATGAATGAATGACCACAGGTAAGCCCTTGAAACGTTCGTCTTGCTTAATGTTTTTGGTAAGGGTGAAGCCGTCCATTTCCGGCATTTCTAGATCCGTCAAGACCATCGCGACTTTGTCGTGAATCGTTTTCCCTTCCTCACGCGCTGCGCTCTCGATAGAAATCAATTTTTCCCATGCTTCACGGCCTGTTTTTGTCATGATGTACGGCGCGCCTATTGCATCTAAAGCTTGCCCAATCAGTCCACGCGCAACGGCTGAATCATCAGCAGCAAGAATCACGGTACCAGGTTTAACGACTAACTTAGCACCAATCGTTTCTGGGTCAATGTCTTTGGTATCGCGTGGTGCGATTTGACGCAAAATTTGCTCTACGTCGAGCACCTGCGCCAAGCGGGTGGTTTCGGAGTTTCCATCTAATCTGGCGATACTTGTGACCATACCACCGGCGGCGCTGGATTCGGCAGAAAGCACGTGGCTCCAGTCCAAGCGCACGATTTCTTCGACTGATTCAACCGCAAAACCTTGCGTCGAACGTGCATATTCGGTGACCAGCATAATGTTCAAACCGGTTTTCGGCTTGCAGCCCACCACGGAAGGAAGATCAATCACTGGGATGATTTGGCCGCGTAAATTAACGACGCCCAAATTATGAGAAAGTGCACCTGCGACCGTTGTGATTTCAGGCATCGCAACAATTTCGCGCACCTTAAAAACGTTGATACCGAACAATTCAGAACGTCCGGTGGTGGGATTATCGCCGAGGCGAAACAGTAAAAGTTCGAATTTATTTGAACCGGTAAGATTGGTCCGTTCGTCAACTTCCTGCTGTACAGTACTCATATCTTTCATCCTTATCGGTGTTTTAATCGATGGTGGAAGAGTTACTTTGCTTCGTACTCATCATCCTCATTATGCTACTTTTTTTTGGGAAATACTCATTTCCGCATACTTGAATTTATTTTATGACCCGATAGCAGGGTTCATACGCCTTCCCTGGCAGTTTCATCCTGTTTTGCGCAATAAACGATGTTAACAGCGTATCCATGGCCTCCATAATCGAGGGATCACCTTGAATCTCAAAATGGCCGTGTTTTTCTATCATGCGAATGCCTTGGTCCTTCACATTTCCTGCCACCACACCAGAAAAGGCGCGGCGCAAATTTGCCGCTAACAAGTGCGTTTCTTGATTTTTGTGCAGCGCCAAATTGCGCATATTTTCGTGCGTCGGTTCGAAAGGCTGCTGGAATTCATCATCAATCTTGAGCAACCAATTGAAGTAATACGCGTCCCCCGTTGCTTTTCTAAACTCACGCACTCGTTTAATTCCAGCTTGCGCCTCTTGCGCCACTTTGACCGGATCGTTGACGATAATTTGGTACAAGCTTTGCGCTTTTTTTCCTAAAATTTCGCCAATAAATTGATCAATTTGTTGGAAATAACCGATTGCATCCGCTGGACCAGTAAAAATGACGGGGAACGGCATGTCCGCATTGTCTGGATGTAACAGCACGCCTAGCAAATACAGTATTTCTTCCGCCGTGCCAGCACCGCCTGGAAAGACAATAATTGCATGACCGAGGCGCACAAACGCCTCCAAACGCTTTTCAATATCCGGCATGATGACCAAATCATTCACAATTGGGTTGGGCGCTTCGGCAGCAATAATGCCTGGCTCGGTAATGCCCAAATAGCGACCTGGGGAAAAACGTTGCTTCGCATGCCCAATCGTCGCGCCCTTCATTGGTCCCTTCATTGCACCCGGGCCACACCCAGTGCAAATATCGAGACCACGCAAGCCCAATTGATAACCCACCTGCTTGGTATAGTCATATTCAGAACTCGAAATCGAATGCCCACCCCAACAAACCACAAAATTCGGGTTTACTTGCGGCCGCAGTAAATTGGCATGCCGCAATATATGAAACACTGCGTCGCTGATGCCTTCCGAGCTTTGCAAATTAAACCGCGGATTCTCTACAATTTCGCCATGCACAAACAAAATGTCGCGTAAGACCGTGAACAAATGCTCTTGGATGCCTTTGATCATCACACCATCGACAAACGCACTCGCTGGCGCGCCCTTCACATCCAATTTAATTCCACGTTCACGCTGAATAATTTGGATATCAAATGATTTGTAGCGCTCTAGGAGTTCTTTGCCATCATCCAAACCGCTGCCACAATTCAAGACCGCCAGTGAGCAGCTACGAAACAATTGGTATAAACCACCTTGGCTGGTATCTAACAGCTTAGAAACCTCCGCTTGCGACAACACCTCCAAACGTCCATCGGGCGAAATTTGACCATCCATTACTTCGTAATTCATTGCGCGTTTTCCTCCTATTT
The DNA here is from genome assembly GCA_019745005.1 of Burkholderiaceae bacterium. Classification (GTDB taxonomy): domain Bacteria; phylum Pseudomonadota; class Gammaproteobacteria; order Burkholderiales; family Burkholderiaceae_D; genus Undibacterium. The sequence continues at coordinate 5,696 of JAIETO010000236.1, read as the reverse complement.
ATCATCGGGCTTATTGGCTAATGCTGCAATCGCTAATTCTATGGGCTTATTCGTTTTTAACATTAATTCACCATTCACGATGGCAGATTTTGCATCACTCTTTAGATTGCAGAGTAGCAGCTCAGGCCAAGCGTGGCTATTGGCAAACAGGCCCATCCAACCATTGCGACCTGAATGCTTGACGGCATAAAGCGCGGTGTCAGCGATGTCAATAACATCTTGCCAGGTTACGGCACGCGGGTGCTCTTTGACGAAAGGGAAACAAGCAAAACCGACGGAACAGGTTTGCCGAATCGAATTCTCACCGTCAAGCGCGAAATCTTCCTCACAAACCACTAATCGCACGCGCTCAGCAATATCTTCTGCCTCATCCCGAGAAGTACCACGCGCGACGATCAGAAACTCTTCTCCACCCCAACGAATTAAATAATCCGAATCACGAAACACTTTTTGCAATCGTTTTTTGATTTGTACCAAGATAGCGTCGCCAGCCGCATGTCCAAATCGATCGTTAACCATTTTGAAATGGTCCAAATCAACCAAAAAGATGAGTAAATCAGCGAGTTTCTTCTCATGCGTTAATGACTTAGGTGAATTTGCAAAATCCAAGTGATATCGTACGCTGCGCGCCACGTCTGATTCGATATGCTGTACCAAAAATCGTCGATTTTTTAAACCAGTAAGCGGGTCAGTCAAACTCGCTTCTTCCAGTTCTAGCAGGGCCTTGCGCAACTGTTTTTGCGTGGTTTGTAACTCGTGGTGCGCATGGGCGTTATCCAATGCAATCGCGCCATAAGCGCACAGGCTTTGAAAAATTAAGCGTTCCCGTTCCGATTGAATCGCCTTGTTCGTAGAGCGAATTGCGATGACGCCAAACGCGTGATTTCTCACAATCAACGGGCCAAACAAGGCGAACGATGTTGGCTCGTGGCCGCAAATAAGTTGCGACTCTTGCGTTTCAAACGCGTTGCGCGGATCAAAATCAATTGCGTCAACTTCGCATAGAATTTCCTCGCGCTTCCCTAAGCAGTTTGACGCATTAATTGCTTGAAATTGCGGATTTAATTTATCCAGAGCGAGGATTTGTTTATCTTTGACGCAGAAGGTCAACGTTAATAAATCATGCTCCTCATCACGCAACCAAATACATACGTCGCCAGTGCCAAGCAAACTCTCTAAATGTCGCTGGATATTTTTGCAGACTAAGTCAAAATTCAATTCCGCCGTTATCTCTTGACCAATCTGCGCCAACAGACTGAGTGTTCTGGCTGTTTCCCGCGATGACTCTGCAAGCTGTTGATGGTGTAGTGCCTCAGCTTTAGCGCGTTCTGTTTCGTGCCGCACTTGCATCAGCAAGGTCCAATTTTCTGACTGTTTTGAGCGTTCCGTTTGGTCCGCTTTGGTGGCACGTTTTGCATAAGAAAATGCACGCATACCGTCACCGTTGACCGCCCATGCTTCCGCAAGTGAGGATAAAAGACGTGACGGCGCATGCCAGCCCTCTTGCTCACCACCCACTCGCAAAGCGTCTTCAAGAAAGTGCACGGACGCGTCGTTCGCTGCGATACCGCCTGGCCCTGGCAAAAGATGCCTCGCATGGATTTCTGCTAGCGCCTCGCGTACGTCGACTTCTAAGGTTTTAAATGACAATTCGGCGATCAAAGTCTGCGCTTCCCCAATCGCCAGCAGAGCCGGTTCAACCTGCCCCGCTGCGGATAGTGCACGCCCTTGACTAATCAGATGCTCCGCTAAATTGATGCGCGAACCATTGTCGCGATAAAGCTGAATTGCCGTCTGAAAATGCGCAGCGGCTTGTTCTGCTAAACCACGGCGAAGCATGGTGTTGGCCAGCTCTGCATAAGCAATAGCTAAATGAATGCCGTTTGGTCCACCCTGTAAGCCGTTTAACGCTTGTTCGAGAAGGTCTTGGCTTTGTTCTAAATGATCAAAATGGCGCAATAACTCGCCCAGCCGAATGGAGCTAAACGCAATCAAGGCGGGCCAGCCCGTCTCACGTGCGCGATTCACTGCCCATTCGTAATAGGCGGCGGCTTCGTGAAAATTGCCTACACGTTGCAAGCCCACACCCGCATTGCAAATCGACATGATGGCTAAGCGTATTAACCCACATTGGCGGGCAAATTCGCTGGCTTGCGCAAACATCGCTGCCGCGCTCGGTGAGTCTTGGGCAAACAAAATTTCACCTTGAGCAGCGATCACCAATGCATTAAACGCAGGATGTTTTAACTCAACAAACTTGGTTTTAAGTAAGGTGACATTGTCTTGCACCGTTTCTCGCAAATAAAACGCTTGCAAATACAGCAGCCAACCTTGCGCCAGCATCGAACGCATGGGGTCGCAGGTTTCGAAACAAGTCACCGCGCTTTCAGTGAGTTCCACCGCCCGTTTTAATGCGCCTTGCTCCAAAACAATGATCGCCTCAGTGAGATAGCTATCGCCTTCGCCGACGCAATCATTTAGTTGCAAGAAAATTTGCCGAGCCGTTGCTAAAAATTGATCCGCCGCTGCAAACTGGCGTGTTAAGGCTGCAATTTCGGCACGAACAAGCGCAATGCGCGCCCGTTGTTGGTTGATGGTCTGGCTATCGTAGCTCGCCTCAGCACTCGGACTCTCTGCGCGTCCCTGAGCCAGCTCGGTTTGAGTGAAATCCCACTCTAGTTGATCCGCAATGCTGCTCGCGCGCTTGCTATCGCGTTGCCTTAAATGCCAACAAATCTCGGTCAAACAAGTATTTTTCGCGTCCCGTGCAAGGCTTTGATCTTGGCTGGCTGTCTGTAGGCGATCAAATTCATCGTCATTTACGTATAAATCCATGAATAGCGCTGCGTCTCAAAAAGAACAATTAATTATTATGCCAGCAATGTTTGCGCGAAAACTGATTCTTTTTTCATCTCGCCACATTTGGCATTTCGATACCACACCAAAGCCATGAGTTAACGCTATCCATGTGGCGTTTAAAGGGTGCACCATCTTGATTTCGTACAAAGTTGCCCAAGCTTCCACGCTACTGTTAGACTCAGGCGCAGTCCTTCTTCACCTCAATCAACATCCTTCAATTAAATAACAATGACGCCCACTCTCTTTTCCGATCTCGGTCTCGCGCCAGCCATGGTTGCCAATCTAAACAATCTTGGCTACACGCAGATGACAGAAATTCAGGCGGCGAGCATACCTTTAATGCTGGAACAGCGCGATGTCATTGCACAAGCAAAAACCGGCAGCGGCAAAACTGCGGCGTTCGGCATTGGCATGCTGGCCAAGCTGAATCCGACGTACTTCGCGATTCAAGGCTTGGTAGTGTGCCCGACCCGCGAGCTGGCAGACCAAGTTTCCAATGAATTACGCAAACTGGCGCGCTTTCTTGGCAATATAAAAATCCTGACGCTTTGTGGTGGCGCGCCCATGCGACCACAAATTGCCTCGCTCGAACATGGTGCGCACATTGTGGTGGGTACACCAGGGCGACTGTTAGATCACATTGGCCGCAACAGTATTCAACTAAACACCGTTCAAACACTCGTATTAGATGAAGCCGACCGCATGGTGGATATGGGTTTTTATGAGGATATTGTCGGTATTGTCGCCGCCTGCTCACCGCGCCGCCAAACCTTACTGTTTTCAGCGACATATCCAGACGATATACGCAAAGCCAGCGCGCATTTCTTGCGTGAACCTGCCGAAATCAAAGTAGAAAGCCAACACGCCACCACCCAAATCACACAGGTGTTTTACGAGGTGAGCCCCGAACAACGGAATGCCGCCGTTGCTAAGCTATTGAAACATTACCGTCCTGTTTCCACGCTGGCGTTTTGTAATACCAAAATTCATTGCCGCGAACTCGCGGAAGAACTACAACAACAGGGCATTAGCGCCCTCGCCTTGTATGGCGACTTGGAGCAACGCGAACGCGACGAAATTCTCGTTTTATTCGCCAATCAAAGTTGTTCTGTCTTGGTAGCCACTGACGTTGCTGCCCGTGGTTTAGATATACAAACACTGGGCGCGGTGATTAACGTCGATGTGTCAAAAGACACGGAAGTACACATCCACCGCATTGGGCGTACTGGTCGTGCGGGAGAAAAAGGCTTAGCCATCAGCCTAGCCGCACCAAATGAGAAAAAATGGGTGCGTTTAATTGAGGAATACCAAAAGCAAACGGTCGTCTGGGAAAACCTCGCTGAGCTAGAACCCAATGAGGAACACGACTTGTTAGCCCCCATGATCAGTGTTTGCATTATGGGCGGCAAGAAAGATAAATTGCGTCCTGGCGATATTCTTGGCGCACTCACAGTCGAAGTCGGCTTGCAAAAAGCACAGGTGGGTAAAATAAACGTATTTGAATTTATGAGCTACGTCGCCCTAGATCGCAATATTGCACAAAGTGCCCTGGATCAGTTTGGCAACTGTAAAATCAAAGGACGCCAATTTAAAATGCGCATCGTCAGCTAAGTCGGAAACACCCTCATTCCCTAAACATCCCGCCGAGAACCATAATGATCAAAATCTTAATCGCAGACGACCACACGATTATGCGGGAAGGCTTAAAGCGCATTTTGGAAGGCGTCGATGATATACAAGTAGTTGACGAAGCGGTCGATGGCTTTGATACGCTCGCAAAAGCGCGCTTAGGAAACTTCGATGTGCTTTTGATGGACCTGTCCATGCCCGGGCGCAGCGGTGTTGATCTGATTCGACAAATCCGCGAAGAAATGCCCAAGATTCCCATCTTAATTTTAACCATGCACGAAGAAGAACAATATGCAGTGCGGGCAATTCGCGCGGGTGCGCGGGGCTACCTGACAAAAGAAAGCGCTGGTACGCAATTAGTCACGGCAATTCGCAAAGTAGCTTCGGGGCGCCCCTATATCAGCATTGCCGTTGCAGAACAGCTCGCTATGTCTGCCATGCCAAGCGATAGCACTTTGCCGCACAAAACCTTATCTGATCGTGAATATGAAGTTTTTATTCACTTAGTGCAGGGAAAAACGATTACCGAGATCGGTGAAATTTTGCACTTGAGCGTTAAAACAGTCAGCACACATAAAACCCGCATCATGCAAAAAATGGCCTTATACACCTTGTCTGAATTGGTTCAGTACGCGGTCGCACACCAATTGCTTTGATCGTCTTATAAAGCAAAAGCGTCACCGCAGAGCCGCTGAGGGCGCAGAGAAAATTATTGTTCTCTGCGCCCTTTGCGTTCTTCGCGGCTCTGCGGTGAAGTTTTAACGGTGTTAGACCTCTGCTCACCAATTGCTTTGATCGTCTTATAAAGCAAAAGCTTGACCGCAGAGCCGCTGAGGGCGCAGAGAAAATTATTGTTCTCTGCGCCCTTTGCGTACTTTGCGACTCATCGGTGAGATTTTTAACGGTGTAGGAAAATTCCTAACGCCCCCCGCCAAACTCCCACACGGTGAATCAGCCGTTCCTGATATTCACAAATCATTTCATTATCGATAATGAAGCTATCCGAAACACATAGCTTCTCGTAGGCACTAATCGATTATGAATCTGTACATTGTTGAAGACTCTCCTCATATCGCACAGCGATTAGTCGATTACGTGACGACAGACTCCGCAGTTTGCTCCGGTGTTCGTATTTTAGGTGTCGCACATGATTTACAAAGTGCAAGCGCAGCGCTGACCGATATTGCCTCTGTGTCGCATGCCTTAGT
>JAIETO010000141.1 GCA_019745005.1 Burkholderiaceae bacterium | reverse complement strand
GCGTTTGGCGGCGAAAAAGACACAGGCGGCGGTCGTGAATCAGGTTCTGATGCATGGAAAGCCTACATGCGCCGTTCCACCAACACGGTGAATTACAGCAATGCTTTACCGTTAGCGCAGGGAATTAGTTTCGACATCTAATTTTTTAGCACTAAAAAGAAACGCCTCGGTTCATTCTTGACGAGGCGTTTTTTGTTTTTGGATCGTCGATAGCCTGCATGGATGAAGCGCGGTCGGCCGTGCTTTTTTGTGCGAATCAGTAGTAAATTTCTTATACTCCCTGATTTTTAAAAATTATTGTGCCATTTGCGCTTTTACATAGAGCGCCTTAAATAAATACTACCGGCAGTTTGTACGTTGAATCGCGATGTTTAGATTGGGTGTTGATGAAATGAAATAACAATGAAAAAGATCAAAACCTCTCAACACAGAGACACAGAGACACGGAGAAAAGCAAAATACCGCTATTCTTTCTCTTCGTTTTTCCTCTGAGCCTCTTTTGTAAAGCCTTGCTTTGCGTCTGTGTTGAATGGTTTGTTTTTTCTTCGTAATACGAACGTTTACTTTTATCAGCATTCAATCTAAACATAGCCCATTGAATGACATTTGCGGAGAATTTTCGAAAAATGGAAATATCGAGATTGGGGGGTAAATCTACAAGCAAATCGCTTTGCCGCTTAACGCTCTTTTGCCGCTTTTTCAGCAGCCGCGTCGAGGTCGCGTAAATACGCCAACTTCTCGGCTATCTTAATTTCCAAACCGCGCGCCACTGGTTGATACCAGCGTTGATTCGCAATTTCTTCCGGCAAGTAAGTCTCACCCGCCGCATAAGCATTCGGCTCGTCATGCGCATAGCGATAGAGTTTGCCGTAGCCTAATTGCTTCATCAGCTTGGTTGGGGCATTGCGTAAATGTTCCGGTACATTGCGTGAACTGTCTTTGGCAATAAAGGCGCGAACGGCGTTGTAGGCGGTGTACACCGCATTCGATTTCGCGGCGCAGGCCAAGTACACGACCGCCTCTGCCAAAGCCAATTCGCCTTCAGGTGAGCCCAAGCGTTCGTATGTTTCCGTTGCATCCAGCGCGATGCGCAACGCACGTGGGTCAGCCAGCCCTATGTCTTCGCTCGCCATGCGAATCAGGCGGCGCGCCAAGTAGCGCGGATCTGTGCCGCCATCGAGCATGCGTACCAGCCAATACAAGGCAGCGTCGGGGTTAGAGCCACGTACCGATTTATGCAGCGCAGAGATTTGATCATAAAACGCGTCGCCGCCTTTATCAAAGCGGCGCAGTGCGTCACCTAAACATTCCGCCAGCAAGGCAGAATCGATTATTTTTAAGCCTTTGTTCGTGGCCGTGCGGGCGCAGAGTTCTACATTATTCAATAGCTTTCTACCGTCGCCATCTGCATTCGCGATGAGGCTTGCCTGTGCCTTAGGCTCAATCAGAATGCCCCCAAGCTCCTTGCTGCATGCGCGCGCTACTAAGGCTGCGAGATCGTCATTATCTAAAGGTTTCAGCACATACACTGCGGCACGTGACAACAAAGCGTTGTTGACTTCAAATGATGGATTTTCTGTGGTGGCGCCAATAAAGGTGAGCAAACCACTTTCGACATGGGGCAAAAAGGCGTCTTGTTGGCTTTTGTTGAAACGGTGTACTTCATCCACAAACAAGATGGTCGATCGCTGTGAATTAGCGCGGATAACCTGCGCACGCTCGACCGCTTCACGGATTTCTTTTACGCCTGACAATACGGCAGATAAGGCGATAAATTCAGCCTCAAATGCCGTGGCCATGAGTCGCGCCAGCGTAGTTTTGCCTACGCCTGGCGGGCCCCACAAGATCATCGAATGGGGCGTGCCTGATTCAAATGCGACGCGTAATGCTTTGCCGATACCCAGCAAATGTTGCTGGCCTATAACCTCGTCTAAAGAGCGCGGGCGCAAGCGCTCGGCAAGGGGCGTATTCTGTTGCGATGGAGGATTTTCTGCCAGTGTCATTGGCGAAAAACATCAGCCCCAGCGGGAACCACGAACTTAAACTGATCCGCTTTGATCGAAGGATTTTTTTCTACGTTCTTTAGCGTTACCAGCGAAACTTGTCCAAAGTTATCGCGCAGCTCTAGTGCCAACGGCAAACCGTCCTTCATCCCGATACCGATATGCTCAAATTGGGAATCTTTTTCTTTGGGAATCGCGTCTAGCCACTCCACGCCTTGCTTCAAACCGACCTCTTTCAAAGTGAAGTTTTTCTCTAGATCGGTTTGCCCAAACAGAATGGCTGCGGGGCTTGCGCCTAGCGCACCACTAACCGACTTAATGGTGACTTGATTCAGGTCTTTGTCGTAGATGTAAAGTTTCTCACCATCCGTCTGCAGGGTTTGCTCGTAGGGCACTTTATAGGTCCAAATAAATTTTCCTGGCCGAGAAAAAAGAAACACGCCGCTGGAGGTTTTACCCACTGTTGGCTTCCCTTCGACGAGTTTGATTTGTTGTTGAACAAATTCCCCTTTTGAGGATTTGTTGGTCGCAACGAAGGCTTTAAATTGTTCGACGGCACCTGCATGCGCCAAGCTTGAGAAAAGGCTTATCGCCAATAGTAAGGTGGAGGATTTACGAAGTATTCTCAAAACACTGTCCTATTCAAAAAAATTATCTCGAGAAGCGCTGATTAAGTTACTGCGCGACCGAATTTTGAACCTGCGACACCCGCTACGGCGCTCGCTACACTTAATCAAAGCTTCCCTAGTCCGGGTTGGTTTCGGGTCCCAAAATATCGCGCTTGCCGTTCGATTGCATTGCCGACACTAAGCCATTTTGCTCCATTTGCTCCAACAGCCGCGCTGCGCTGTTATAGCCAATGCGCAAATGCCGCTGCACTAGCGAAATCGACGCGCGCCGATTTTTCAAGACCACAGCAACCGCTTGGTCATACAAAGCATTGGCTTCATCGCCAGAGACACCGGCCGGAGTGCCTTCTGCGCCGCCCTCTTCCAACACGCCGCCTTCCAAAATACCTTCTATGTAATTTGGCTCGCCTTGCGCCTTCAAATGCTTAACGACGCGGTGCACTTCTTCATCGGAAACAAACGCGCCATGCACACGCACCGGCAAGCCAGTGCCGGGTGGCATATACAACATGTCGCCCATGCCCAACAAAGACTCTGCGCCCATTTGATCCAGGATGGTGCGTGAGTCAATTTTGCTGCTGACTTGAAAACCGATGCGCGTCGGAATATTCGCTTTGATCAAGCCCGTGATGACGTCGACCGAGGGGCGCTGCGTAGCCAAAATCAAGTGCACACCTGCGGCGCGCGCTTTTTGTGCGATACGCGCAATTAACTCTTCCACTTTTTTGCCCACTACCATCATCAAATCGGCCAACTCATCGATGATGATCACAATCGTCGGTAATTTTTCTAATGGTTCTGGCGCATCGGGCGTGAGGCTAAATGGATTCGGAATCAATTCTTCACGTTTTTGCGCTTCAAGAATTTTTGCGTTGTAACCAGCAAGATTTCGCACGCCTAACTTAGACATGAGCTTGTAACGTCGTTCCATTTCACCCACGGCCCAATTCAAGGCATGCCCCGCTTGGCGCATGTCGGTAACAACGGGTGCGAGCAAATGTGGAATGCCTTCGTAGACTGACATTTCCAACATTTTCGGATCAATCAAAATCATTCGCACGTCGTTGGGGTCTGACTTATACAAGAGCGACAAAATCGTCGCGTTAATCCCCACCGACTTACCAGAACCCGTGGTACCCGCGACCAATAGATGCGGCATCTTTGCGAGATCCGCTACAACCGCATGGCCAGCGATATCTTTGCCCAGCGCAATGGTTAAGCTTGATGCGCTGTCGTTATACACTTTGGAGCCGAGAATCTCGGTCAATTTAACGATTTGCCGTTTGGGATTCGGCAACTCCAATCCCATGCAGTTTTTACCGGGGATCGTTTCAACGACCCGTATCGACGTCAATGATAGGGAGCGCGCCAAATCACGCGCCAAACCCACGATTTGACTACCTTTAACGCCGGTCGCTGGTTCGATTTCGTACCTTGTGATGACCGGACCGGGATAAGCCGCAATGACTTTGGCTTCAACACCAAAATCCGACAACTTTTTCTCGATTAATCGGCTGGTAAATTCCAGCGTTTCGATGCTAACCGTCTCTTGCGTTACAGGCGCATCATCGAGCAACGAGAGCGGTGGCAACTTGGTGTCGAGCATATCGCTAAACAAAGAAACCTGACGTTCTTTTTCAATTCGCTCAGATTTTTGCACGGCAACCACTTGCGGTTCGATACGGACAGGCGCCGTTTCGACAATCTTCGCACGTTCATGCACCACGACTTCCTCGCGCTTCACGGCGGCGGTTTGTCCCACACGTCGATCTTCGCGGGCGGCAATTTTATTTCGCACAAATTCAAAGACAGTTTCGATTCCTTTTCCAATATTCTCCGCCACCAATAGCCAAGACATATTGAAAAAAAGGCTTAAGCCAACAGCGAAAATCAACAGAAGCAGCATGGTTGCGCCGGTAAAGCCGAACGCTGCATGCAAGTTACTGCCAATTAACTGCCCTAAGACGCCACCCGGCGCGCGCGGCAAGGAAATGTGCCAAGAATACATGCGCAGGTATTCGATGCCCATGCTGCCAAAAAGAATGAACGCAAAACCAAGCCAACGTGAAAGAAGCTCAAAGTGATGCGGTTCTTCAGGCTTACTTTGCTCGATTTCGGAACGCGTCAAATTACGATAATCGACCCAAATACGGCGCAATAAGGCCACGCACAACCACCACGCCGACATTCCAAAAATAAACAAAAGTAAATCCGCGACCCAAGCCCCAACACGACCGCCCCAGTTCGCGATATGGTTCACACTACTGGCGTGCGACCAACCTGGGTCAAGCTTATTGAAAGACAAAAGAACTAGCGCAAGGTAGGCACACAGCGCAGCAAACACGATCCAACGTGCTTCAGTCAGCAAAACAATGAGGCGATTAGGCAGTGGCGCGGTCACGCGAGGCGCAGAATTTCGACGATAGGCTTCGTTGGTAGTAGACATAAATCACAAAAAAAACTGGTAACCCTGATTGTAGGACAAAAACGCAGCGAGTTGCTTCTTGTTGACCGCTATCGAATGAATTAACAAAATTCATTGCTTTGCATGAAAGCTTCAGGTTTTCTGATCGACTATAATCGAGCGGCTTGATTCGCATTATTGCGATTGCATCAATTGAAATTTTGAAGAATCGCACAATCTCCGTTCTAACTTGAAAACGCCAACATTAAAAGATTGTTTTTTAATGGCAGCCTAGAGCCGTAAACACTCTGAACTTACTTCTTTACACATAGGTAAAATTATGACAACGCCGAAACACGCTAAAGTTTTGATTTTGGGCTCTGGCCCAGCGGGCTACTCTGCTGCAGTCTATGCCGCACGTGCAAACCTCAAACCAGTCTTGATTACGGGCGTTGAACAAGGCGGTCAATTAATGACCACAACCGATGTCGAAAACTGGCCCGCAGACCCAATGGGGGTGCAAGGCCCAGAACTTATGCAGCGCTTTCTGCAGCATGCTGAACGCTTCAACACTGAGATTATTTTCGATTACATTCACACGGCAAAATTAACTGAAAAGCCGATTCGTTTGATCGGTGATCAAGCAGAATACACGTGCGACAGTTTGATCATTGCGACTGGCGCGTCGGCGCAATATCTCGGCCTCCCTTCCGAAGAAGCTTTCATGGGCAAAGGCGTATCTGCGTGCGCCACCTGCGATGGCTTTTTTTACAAAGGCAAAGAAGTCGCCGTCGTTGGCGGTGGCAACACCGCAGTCGAAGAAGCGCTTTACCTTTCCAACATCGCAAGCAAAGTCACTGTCATACACCGGCGCGATAAATTCCGTGCCGAAGCCATCTTGATTGATCGCCTTCTCGCCAAAGAGAAGGAAGGCAAAGTGGAGATTAAATGGCACCACACCTTAGACGAAGTCACTGGTGATACCTCTGGTGTGACAGGCATACGCATCAAATCCATGCAGAATGGTGAAATCACGCCAATCGCTTTGCACGGCGTCTTCATCGCCATTGGACACAAGCCCAACACCAGCATTTTTGACGGGCAACTCGATATGGTTAACGGCTACATTAAAACCAAAACGGGCACAGAAGGTATGGCAACCGCGACGAATATACCTGGCGTCTTTGCTGCGGGCGACGTGCAAGATCACGTCTATCGTCAAGCGATCACGAGTGCTGGGACAGGCTGTATGGCAGCGTTAGATGCGCAGCGTTTCTTAGAAGGCTAGTCGCGCACTCTAAATAAATCTCAAGCAAGTTTTCAAGCTGCGATGAGTTCGTAGATTTGTTTACTGATCAGCTTACCGATCACAGCTTGTTCAAATTGTTGGTTCCTCCATGCCCAATGCACTAAAAAATTTTGCTGACCTAAAAAGCTTGAGCGATGAGCTCAAGCGCAGTGAAGCAGCTAGGAAAAAAGCGGAAGCCGAGCAACGGGAACGCGAAGCGAAAGCGCTTGCTGAAGCAAATATTTTTCGCACCAGTGTGGGGCAATTACAGCCACTCAAATCAACGCTGCGCCATGAGAGTAAAACAAGCGCCCCGCCGCCTATTCCTTTCAAGCACCTTGCCGATGAAAAGGCGGCTTTGAAAGAATCGCTATCAGACGAATTTAACGCCGACTCTCTTTTAGAAACAGACGACAATCTCAGTTATGTGCGGCAAGGCGTAGGCCAAGATGTTGCACGTAAATTGCGCAAAGGGGATTGGGTTATTCAAGCACAACTTGATTTGCACGGTATGCGGCGTGATCAAGCGCGCGAAGAATTGGGTGAGTTTCTCAGAAAATGCGGTCGTAGCGGTTACCGTTGTGTGCGCATCATTCACGGTAAAGGCTTGGGTTCAATTAACAAGGAACCTGTACTCAAACAAAAAGTCAGAAATTGGCTCATACAGAAAGATGAAGTGCTGGCGTTTAGCCAAGCCACCGCCGCAGACGGTGGCTCTGGCGCATTGATCGTGCTCTTACGCAGCCAAAACTAAACCAGCAAATCGTAAGCAAGCTCGTGCTTTAGTTTTTAAACTTTCCATCTTTAACGATCACCGTCATATCAACGTATTTTGATCCGTTATGATTGCTAGGTGAAAAGTTAACGTCGAATCCCCCGACATCGAAGTTCGAAATATTGATGGTTTCTAAGGCTGAGATTAATTTTTCACGCGTCAAGCCATGCCCCGCACGCCGGAGACCTTCGACAAATACTTTAGCGGCAATATAGCCTTCCAAACTCGAAAAATTAAGACTGGTAATGCCTGCCTTGTTCATTGCTTTCGTATATTCGCTCACGATAGACGCTTGTTGCCGCCAAGGAAAAGGCACCACCTGGGAGATGACAATTCCTGGGCCGTCCGTACCAAGCGCGTCTGCCAAAGCGATACTACCAACAAAAGAAACATTGAAAAATTGCCCGTAGTACGCTTCCTTGCGCATGGCTTTGACAAACGCAGCGCATGAAGCATAAGCACTAATTTGAATAATCGCATCCGGTTTTTTTGGCAATAACTTTGCCACGGCAGCAGCCACATCCGTGCTATTGCGTTCAACGGTTGCCGTCTCAAGAATCGTCAAGTCACGTTTTTTAAGGGCGCGTTCAACGCCAGCTAAGCCCGCTTTACCGTAAGCGTCATTCTGATAGAACACGGCAATATTTTTTAAACCAATATTCAAAAGACGATCGACGAGATGCTCAGTCTCATCGAAATAGCTTGCGCGAATATTAAAAATATTCTTGTTAAACGGGTCTCGTAAAGATTGCGCGCCCGTGAACGGGGCAAAGAAAGGGATATTGGCTTTGGTAAAAATCGGCAGAGCCGCATTACTTGTTGGTGTGCCGACATAACCAAACAAGGCGAAAATATCGTCGCTTTCAACAAATTTTTTGGTGTTTGCTGCAGCTAAATCTGCCTCATATTTATCATCTAGCTGGCGAATTTCGATGCGGCGTCCGTGCACACCGCCTTGCGCATTAATTGCATCAAAATAAACTTTGGCACCAGCATGCAATTGAATACCTAACTGCGCCGCAGGCCCTGAGAAGGCGGCAGACTGACCCAGGGTAATTTTTGTTTCAGTTACGCCCGTTTCAGCGTGAACGCAAAATGGCAGTAATGTCGCAACGAATATATAAATGACTCTACTTCGTAAAATAGAAAGGCTAGCGTTCATAAATCGCTCCAATGTCTTTTAGATTGTCTAAGTTGATCTGGGCTGAAAATCAGTTTTTATGTCGTAGAAATTCGATGACACGACCAACATTTGTGAATACATCAAACTGCGTCAGCGCCTGTTTCACCGGTTCGAATACGAATGACTTGCTCGACGTTTTGTACAAAAATCTTGCCATCGCCAATTTTTCCCGTATGCGCCGCTTTAATAATGGCCTCCACCACACGGTCGCAACTTTTATCGTCGATCACCACCTCAACTTTGACTTTCGGCAAAAAATCGACGACGTACTCTGCACCGCGATAAAGTTCAGTATGGCCTTTCTGTCGACCAAAGCCTTTCACCTCGGTCACAGTTAATCCTGTGACGCCCACTTCTGCCAATGCTTCGCGCACTTCATCCAACTTAAATGGTTTTATTACGGCGGTGACTTGTTTCATGTTGATTCCTTGGTTGAAACTGTTTGCAAACCGATTTTTGCTCGTATCAAAAAATTGATAATTACAAAAAATTGAGGAGTATATTCATTTTTAGCTATCTATGCGCTTATTTTAAAAGCACATACAATTTATACCCTGTCGTGTATATATAAATTCGCGCTTCAAAAATACCTAATCGCGAAACTTCGAAGTGATGGGGTAACGCCAATCACGCCCAAATGCACGATGCGTCACACGTATCCCAATTGGCGCCTGACGCCGTTTGTATTCATTAATTTTAATCAAACGCGTAATTTTTTCTACATCTGACGCTGCGTAACCCGCATCAATAATCTCCTGACGCGACTTATTTTCTTCCATGTACAGAGCCATGATGCCGTCTAAAATCTCGTAGGCGGGCAATGAATCTTGATCCGTCTGATTCTCGCGAAGTTCGGCTGATGGCGCACGCGTCAATATCCGTTCTGGAATTACATCCGAAACTGTATTTCGATATGCGCAAAGGCGATACACCAAGGTTTTTGCAATGTCTTTAATGACCGCAAAGCCCCCCGCCATATCGCCGTACAAAGTACAGTAACCGACCGCCATTTCGCTCTTGTTTCCGGTTGTCAGAACGATAGAACCAAACTTGTTAGAGAGTGCCATCAAAATAGTGCCACGAATTCGCGCTTGGATGTTTTCTTCCGTCGCATCTTCAGATAATCCTGCGAACTCTTCGCTTAAGGTCGAACGAAATGCGGTAAAACACTGACTAATCGAAATTTCATCGTATTGCACACCGATGCGCTTGACCATCTCGCGCGAGTCTAGCCAAGAAATTTCCGCCGTATAAGGCGATGGCATCATCACCGCTCGCACCTTGTCTGCTCCTAATGCATCAACCGCAATCGCTAAAGTAAGAGCTGAATCAACACCGCCAGAGAGACCAATCACCACACTCGGAAAACCGTTCTTTTGCACGTAATCACGCACGCCCAAGACCAGCGCTTGATACACCTGCGCTTCAACGCTTTCAACTGCGGCTATCGCCGCTTTCTGAGGAAGCGCGCCGTCAAAAGCCACCATCTGAAAATCTTCCGCGCAATGTTTCAATTGTCCGCACACCTCACCTTGTTGATCCATCACAAAGGAATTGCCATCAAAAATCAGCTCATCTTGCCCACCGACCAAATTCACATAAACGAGAGACATGCCAATTGACGTCACAAAATCGCGCATCACATCTTGGCGCAGGTGCTGCTTGGCCATATGAAAGGGCGATCCATTTGGCACTAGCAAAACTTCCGCGCCTGCGCGCTGCGCGGCTAGTGGTGCTTCTGCTGACCACGTATCTTCGCAAATATTGATGCCGAACACGGTGCCCTTGACCGCAAACGTGACGGGGGTGGTTGACGACGAGAAGTAGCGTCGCTCATCAAACACGGTATCGTTTGGCAGTTGCCATTTCTTATAAGTGGCAAGCACTTTGCCTTGAAAGATTACCGAAACAGCGTTGTATCGATGACTACCAAGCTTAAGCGGATGTCCCACCAGAACGTGTAAATTCGCAAACGCGGAGAGTTGTTGTGTGAGCTCCGCCAAACATTCTTCGGATTTTAAGTAGAATGCATCACGCAATAAGAGATCTTCTGGCGGATAGCCAACCAAGGCGAGTTCTGGCGTCACCATGATGTCTGCACCACGATCCGCAGCTTGTTTTGCATAGTGGAGAATTTTTGCGGCGTTGCCAGCTAAATCGCCAACGACGCTGTTCATTTGGGCGATCGCAATATTTATGGCCATAGTGTTGGTATCTAATTTGGGTATCAGTTAAAAACTTTTTAAAGCACAACGAAATCAATTAATGACCTCTGTTCCTGCTACAAAACATTATCGCATGAGCATCATTCGCTCTATGCACGATATGGGAAAAAACGCTTGGGACACTCTGCTGCAAGCGGCAGACCAGCAAACTCCTTTCCTTGCATTCGAATTCCTCGACGCTTTGCATGCATCCAAATCGGCGAGCGCAGAGACTGGTTGGCGCATGGCGTATCTAAGTTTATGGGATGACCAACAACTCGTTGCCGCATTACCGCTATACGAAAAAGCCCATTCATATGGTGAGTATGTGTTCGATTGGTCTTGGGCCAATGCCTACCATCAGCATGGCCTGCAATACTATCCAAAATTGTTGAGTGCGATTCCATTCACGCCCGTTGCAGGAAATCGCTTGTTGGCGCTGAATGCGGCTGCGCGACAACAATTGATCGACGAACTGCTGCAACTTCAAGACCAAGGTGGGTTTTCTTCTTCTCATATTCTCTTTCCGACTTTGACAGAAGCAGAACAATTGCAGCGCGCCGGTTTTTTGTTGCGCCAAGGTGTGCAGTTTCATTGGTCGAATCAAAACTATTTGCACTTTGACGATTACCTGGCAAGTCTCGACCAAAAGAAACGCAAAAACATCCGCGCAGAACGGCGCAAAGTGGCTGAGGCTGGCGTGAGTTTTAAGCATTTTTCTGGCGAAGAAATTGATCACGCTGCGTGGCTTTTCTTTAAGCGTTGCTACGACAATACTTACGCCGAACATCATTCCTCCCCTTATCTCAATTTAGATTTCTTTTTACGTATCGGCAAAGATATGCCGCAGAATCTTCATTTGATTTTAGCCATCAAAGAGAACCAAACGATCGCCGCGTCCTTGTTGATTCATGATGAGATCAACTTATACGGCCGTTATTGGGGCGCAGTAGAACATGTCCCTTGCCTTCATTTTGAAACGGCCTACTACCAAGCCATTGAGTTCTGCATCGCGAAAAAAATACGTACCTTTGAAGGTGGCGCGCAAGGCGAACACAAAATGGCACGCGGTTTTTTGCCCCGTAAAACCTATTCTGTCCATTATCTTTCCGAACCTGCCTTTGCCGACGCTGTTGCGCGATTTTTAGAGCGCGAAACAAACGGCATCGAAGCCTATGTCAATGAACTCAATGACAGAACACCCTTTCGCACAAACTACCAAACAAAATTAACTTACGGCATCGAAAAGATGTAACCAAATGTTAATTGACGAACAAGTACTTGAAATATTTTGGTCATGAAGGCATCCTTCCAACATGACCTCTACTATTTTGCCTTCAGCTACCATCCCAGACGAAAAGATCGCCGCGCGCCGCATAGGCCGCTTTTCCGTTAGCGAAAAATTAGGTACTGGCTCCAATGGCACCGTTTTTTTGGGTCACGACCCTGTCATTGATCGTGACGTTGCAATCAAAATCTTGTCCAACCCAGTCGGTGTCGCCGACAAGAAGCAACGCGAACAGCAGTTCATCAACGAAGCACGCGCTGCGGGTCGCCTTTCACATCCGAATATCGTGACGATTTTCGACGCCTCAACTGAGGGAGGAACGACCTTTATTGCAATGGAATTTTTGCAGGGTCAAGACTTACGCGATTTAATGGCGAGCGGAAAAAAGTTTGACCTGATTGAAACTGTACGCATTGTTTGCAAAGTCGCTGAAGCGCTCGCTTATGCTCACGAACACGGCGTGATTCATCGTGATATCAAACCGGCCAACATTTTTATTTTGCCCAATCAGCAACCCAAAGTGCTCGATTTTGGCATCGCTCGACTACCAAACAGAGTGCAAGGCGACAATGGGCAGCCTGGTAATACGCTGTTTAATAACAACGTCTTGGGAACACCGAATTACATGTCGCCTGAACAGGCCTTATGCCAACCTGTTACTGCGCAAACTGACATTTACTCATTGGGCGCGGTCATGTACGAGATGCTGACACAGCGCAAACCATTTCAATCGAATGATATTGATAAACTGCTTCAAATGATCGCGCACAAAAAACCGCGACCACCATCACAATTGAACCCCAAAATCTCGGATAAGTTGTCAAGTATTGTGGCTAAAGCCATGCAAAAAGACCCCGCTGCCCGATTTAGTAATGCAACCGAGATGGCAAATGCCTTACAAAAAATTATTACACGCGATGAGAAACTGAAACGTCGTGGGTCAAGCAGCGCTGGCAATTCGTTTGGCAATGGAAGCGAAAATAATTCAGGTTTTGGTGCGAAACCAATGAATTGGATACTGGGCGGCATATTTGTACTCGCCGTCATTTTTGTGCTGTTCTCTGTGCTGCGACACTCATAGCAAAAATCACCCCGAAAAAAAAGCACCTTTCGGTGCTTTTTCTATTGCTGCGCAAAGACAATTTATGGATACATTTTCTTGTAAGTGGCAACGCCATCGAGAATTTCCTTGCGTGCTTCATCTGGTCCGCCCCACCCTTCAACTTTGACCCACTTACCTTTTTCGAGATCTTTGTA
>JAIETO010000276.1 GCA_019745005.1 Burkholderiaceae bacterium | reverse complement strand
ACAAAATCCATCTCGCTGCGCAAACCGAGCTTGGCAAACTTGTCACCCAAAGTTTTGCCGGGCGCTTTTTGCTTGGTCGGTTTTGCCTTGGCGCTAGCTGATTTTGCTTCAAGTGCGGATGCCGGCATGAGGTAGAATGTTGGGTTTTGCAAAAAATGGGCTGAACCTAATTCTACTGTCTTTTTATACAGTTGACACGGATTTAATGTTGGTGAGAAAAGCGACGGGGAAAAAATAAAAAAGCCCGAGAATGTGTCGCAGATGCTCTACCAAGAATTTGTAAAATATTGGCAGTATGCTAAAAAATAGGATAGTTTGCGCTTTATTTATAAGCGCAGCTAATTTATACCATGCCTAGTATGAGTAATTTAACGAAGAAAAAGTCTGTATGTATAGCTTAAGTGATTTTGATTTTGACTTGCCAAACGAACTGATCGCGCAAACGGCCTTGCCCGATCGCACAGCCTCGCGTCTGTTGCATGTGCAAGAGGAGCGCTTGTTCGATCGCCAATTTGTTGACGTTGTGGATCAATTGCAGGCAGGCGATTTATTGGTTTTTAACGATACGCGGGTGCTCAAAGCACGCTTTTTCGGTGTGAAAGCCAGCGGTGGCAAGGTAGAAATGCTGGTTGAACGCGTCATCAGCAATACCGATAAAGCCCACATCGTGCACGCACAATTACGCGCTTCCAAGTCGCCGCAAGCGGGCAGCACAATACGCTTAGCGGATGCGTTTGACGTACTTGTCGGTGAAAGGGCGGGTGAATTTTTTACCTTGCATTTCCCGAGCGACGTGTTTGCCCTGATTGAACAATATGGACGTTTGCCCCTGCCGCCGTATATCAATCACGAAGCCGATGATTTTGATGAGCAGCGTTACCAAACGGTGTATTCCCGCGTGCCCGGTGCCGTGGCAGCACCCACGGCGGGTCTGCATTTTGATCTGGCTTTGTTAGACCGTTGTCGCGCCAAGGGTGTGCAATTGGCGTATGTCACTTTGCATGTCGGCGCTGGCACTTTCCAGCCTGTACGCACAGAAAATTTGGCCGAGCACGTGATGCACAGCGAGTGGTACACCATTTCCCAAGCGACTGTTGATGCGATTGCTGCCACCAAAGCGGCGGGGCGCAAAGTGATTGCCGTAGGCACCACCAGCATGCGCGCACTTGAGTCCGCCTCGCAATCAGGCAACTGCGTGGCAGGGAGTGCGGATACCAATTTGTTTATCACGCCGGGCTATGTGTTTAAGACGGTTGATAAGCTGATTACCAACTTTCACTTACCGAAATCAACACTCTTAATGTTAGTGTCCGCTTTTGCTGGTGTGGCAGCTATCAAGGGTGCTTACGCGCACGCCATTGCACAGCGCTACCGTTTTTTTAGCTATGGCGATGCCATGTTGCTCGAGAATTGTAATGGACTGGAAAACAGCGTTAGCAAATGAACTGACGCTTGTTTTTGATTTGTAGGTGCAAGATTGGTTATTCATATTTTGCATGTTCCAGTAAAGATAGAGCGTAATTTTGACCCGGTGCGGTTGTCTACGTCTCTCTTGAGTTTGTGATCCGAAAATTTATTGTGTAACGGGCGCGACGAAGCGTCTATTTTTAGAGGTGGGTAACAAATGCCATTTGTTTTTATTTCGATTTCTTTGACTTTTTTGTCTTACATTACGTGGTTTCTCTTGGTGACGATTTTTATATTTCCGCCTTTAGGGTTTTTCTTTGGCTTGAAGGCTTACCGACAAAAATTGAGAGTGGGGTTACCGTTAACTTACTGGGGTTACCTTTCTGCAGCATTTCCAATGATATTTGCTGCCGCGACCTTTATTTTTCAAGTGTATGTTACTTCCACGGAGTATCGACCATAGGCACTTTATTCTGACTTTGACCAAAATTTGAAAATCAATACTATGCTCGAATTTACTCTCCTTAAAAAAGATAAAACCACTGCCGCACGGCGGGGTCGTGTACGCGTGAATCACGGTGTGATTGAGACGCCGATTTTTATGCCCGTGGGGACTTATGGTTCGGTCAAAGCCATGTCGCCCGTCGAGCTGAAAGAAATCGATGCGCACATCATTCTTGGCAATACCTTCCACCTTTGGTTACGTCCCGGTTTAAGTGTGCTGAATAAATTCGGTGGCTTGCACGACTTTATGGGTTGGGATAAACCCATCCTCACCGATTCGGGCGGCTTTCAAGTGTTTTCCTTAGGCGCAATGCGCAAAATTACGGAGGAAGGCGTGAAATTCGCTTCGCCGATTAGTGGCGAACGCCTGTTTCTGTCGCCAGAAATTTCCATGCAAATTCAGCGCAGTTTAAATTCAGACATCGTGATGCAGTTCGACGAATGTACGCCCTACGAAATCGATGGTCGCCCTGCCACGCAAGAAGAAGCGGGCGCTTCGATGCGCATGTCTTTGCGCTGGGCGCAACGCTCCATCAACGAATTTAACGCGGGCGAAAACCCCAATGCCTTGTTCGGCATCGTGCAGGGTGGCATGTTTGAGAACCTGCGTGACGAATCCCTAGCCGCGTTAAGTGAGATGAATTTTCACGGGATTGCGATTGGCGGCTTGTCGGTGGGTGAACCGAAAGAAGACATGATGCGCGTCTTGAGCCATGTCGGCCCGCGTTTGCCAGAAAACAAGCCGCATTACTTAATGGGCGTGGGCACGCCGGAAGATTTAGTGGCGGGTGTCGCGCAAGGGATTGATATGTTCGATTGCGTAATGCCCACCCGCAATGCGCGCAACGGCTGGATATTTACCCGTTATGGCGACGTCAAAATCAAGAACGCGCGTTATAAAGAAGAAAAAGAACCCTTGGATGCGACTTGTACTTGCTACACATGCAAGAACTTTTCACGCGCCTACTTGCATCATTTACATCGTACTGGCGAGATTCTCGGCGCGCGCTTAAATACCATTCACAACCTCCACTATTACCTTGAGTTGATGCGGCAAATCCGTTTGGCCTTGGATGAGGAACGTTTTCCACAATTTGTTGCGCAGTTCCATACGGAAAGGTCTCGCGGTGTGTAAACCCGTGGTCAGCGATGCTAGAATGTTGCGCTTTGCCCACAGTTTGGAAAAAGGGCTTTAAATCGCAGCGACCGTCACAACTTGAGGCTGAGGCAATTGCCTCCTCGACCTTGGAATAATTTTAATTTTTTGGAGTATTCACGTGTTTATTTCTAATGCTTATGCACAAACCGCAGCAACTGGCGCGGCCGACGGTGGTTTGTTCAGCTTTTTGCCTTTGGCTTTGATGTTCGTTGTGTTGTATTTTTTGATGATACGTCCACAAATGAAACGTCAAAAAGAACAGCGAACCATGATGGAAGCCTTGGCTAAAAACGATGAAGTCATCACCGCAGGTGGTGTGTTGGGCAAAGTCACCAAAGTGACTGATGCTTACGTCACGCTGGAAATCGCCACGGGCACGGAAATCGTCGTGCAAAAAAGCGCGGTCACCATGCTTCTCCCCAAAGGTAGTATCAAAGCGATCTAATTCATAAACGCAGCCACAAAGTTTTTTCTGGCTGCGTTTTTTATGATCCGACTATCGCATTCTCTTGAATTGAATCCACTATGAACCGCTACCCTCTCTGGAAGTACGCCCTAATTGTTATCGCCTTGCTATTTGGTGGCCTGTATACAGCACCGAATTTTTTTGGTGAATCGCCTGCAGTGCAAATTAGCAGTGCTAAATCGACCTTGAAAATTGACAGCACGGTACGCGACCGAGTTGAGCAAATTTTGAAAGAGAACGGTGTGCCACCGACCGGCATGTTTTATGAAAATAATGGCTTGCAAGGCACCGTGAAAGCGCGTTTTAAGGATACAGACACGCAATTCAAGGCCAAAGCGATTATCGAAAAAGCCCTAAACCTCGACCCTGCTGAACCGACCTACACCATTGCATTTAATTTGTTGCCGAACACACCAAAATGGTTACAAAGCATAGGGGCCTTGCCCATGTATCGCGGCCTAGATTTACGCGGTGGCGTGCATTTCTTGATGCAAGTAGATACCAAAGCGGTCATCAACAAACGCCTCGTTGGCTTGCAAGCCAGCTTGCGCACAGTATTGCGTGATAAAGAAGTGCGTCACGCTGGCATTGCCCGCGACGGCGATGTCATCACGGTGAAATTCCGTGATGCAGAAACCCGCACCAAAGCGCGCGAAGTAATCACGGCACAGATGAATGATGTCGATCTGTTAGATAGTTTGCCTTCCGCCGATAATACCGACCTCAACCTAAAAATTAGCCTCAAACCTGCCTCGTTAAAAGGTTTGCTCGATGAAGGCGTGAAGCAAAACATTACTGCTTTGTCCAAGCGCGTGAACGAGCTAGGGGTTGCGGAACCAATTATTCAACAGCAAGGCGCTGACCGCATCGTGGTGCAACTCCCTGGTGTGCAAGATGTGGCAAGGGCGAAAGAAATCATCGGCCGCACCGCCACTTTGGAAGTCCGTTTGGTGGATGAGAGCATCATCGGGCCGGTTGACGACAGCACAGCCGTGCCGTTTGGCTCGGAGCTATTTAAAGTCGGGCGTGGTGGCCCAGCGATTTTGTATAAAGAGCCAGTGTTAACGGGTGATTATATTTCTGGTGCCGCAGCAAGTTTTGACCAACACCAACAACCTGCCGTCAGCATTGATTTGAATGGCGATGGCGGACGAAAAATGCGCGAAGGTACGCGCGGCAAAATTGGCAAGCGCATGGCAATTGTCTTGTTTGAAAAAGGCAAAGGCGAGTTGTTGACCGTTGCGACGATTCAGGCGGAACTGGGCTCAACGTTCCAAATTACCGGTATGGGTAGCGCTGCCAACGCCGCAGAGCTAGCTTTGTTGCTGCGCGCAGGAGCTTTGGCCGCGCCAATGGAAGTCATTGA
This sequence comes from Burkholderiaceae bacterium, assembly GCA_019745005.1. GTDB lineage: Bacteria > Pseudomonadota > Gammaproteobacteria > Burkholderiales > Burkholderiaceae_D > Undibacterium. Next base: position 8,169 of record JAIETO010000276.1, on the reverse strand, counting down.
GGAGCGCACAATCGGCGCGCAACTGGGCGAAGAGAATATTCATAAAGGTATCAACTCGACGCTGTATGGTTTCGCGGCGATTGCCATTTTTATGGTGATTTACTACGCCTTGTTCGGCACGTTTAGCGTCATGGCTTTGGGCGTGAACTTGTTGTTGTTGGTTGCCTTGCTGTCACTGTTGCAAGCGACTTTGACTTTACCCGGCATGGCGGCGATTGCGCTGGCACTGGGTATGGCGATTGACGCCAACGTGTTGATTAACGAACGCATACGGGAAGAGTTGCGCGGCGGGGCGACGCCACAAGCCGCCATCACAGCGGGTTTTGATCGCGCGTGGGCGACTATTTTGGATTCCAACGTCACAACATTTATCGTCGGTTTGGCCTTATTGGTGTTTGGCTCGGGCCCGATTAAAGCCTTTGCGGTCGTGCATTGCTTGGGCATTATGACCTCGATCTTCTCCTCCGTTTTTGTGTCGCGCGGTGTGGTGAACCTCTGGTATGGCCGTAAGAAAAAACTGACGTCGATTTCGATCGGCGAAGTTTGGAAACCCGCAGAATAAAAAATTAGATCAGGACACCATCATGGAATTATTTCGCATCAAAAAAGACATCCCGTTCATGCGCAATGCGCTGATCTTCAATGTCATTTCTGCATTAACGTTTGTCGCTGCTGTTTTTTTCTTGCTGCACAAAGGCTTGCATTTTTCAGTTGAGTTTACTGGCGGCACGGTCATGCAAGTGACCTACCCAAGCGCTGCCAATGTGGACGTGATACGCAGCACGGTAGACGCAGTGGGCTTTACTGATACGCCAGTGCAAACCTTTGGGCGGGCACAAGACGTGGTAATTCGTTTGCCCGTTCCACCAGCTGGCACCACAGCAGATCAGCAATCACAAAAAGTGTTTAAAGCATTGCAAACGCACGACCCAGAAGTGAAGTTGCAAAGTACAGAATTGGTCGGTGCCCAAGTGGGTGACGAGTTAGCGCACGACGGTTTGCTTGCCTTGCTGATGGTGATTGCAGGCGTGGTGCTGTACTTAGCGATACGCTTCGAATGGAAATACGCCGTGGCAGCGATCATTGCGAACTTGCATGACGTCGTGATTATTTTGGGTTTCTTCGCCTTCTTCGGATGGGAATTTAATCTTTCCGTGTTGGCTGGTGTGTTGGCGGTCTTGGGGTATTCGGTGAACGAATCCGTGGTTATTTTTGATCGTATTCGTGAAAACTTCCGCAAGCAGCGCAAAACTTCCGTAGTTGAAGTGATTGATAACGCGATTACCAGCACGATTTCCCGCACGATTATTACGCACGGCTCGACGCAGATGATGGTGTTGTCGATGTTGATCTTCGGTGGCCCGACCTTGCACAATTTTGCTTTGGCGTTGACGATTGGTATTTGCTTCGGTATTTACTCGTCCGTGTTTGTGGCGGCGGCAATTGCGATGTGGTTGGGAATTAAGCGCGAAGACTTGATTAAGCCTATCAAAGAAAAAGATGAAACGGATGGCGCAGTGGTGTAAGCCATGCGTTTTCTGAGCAAAAGCCAGCCAGCGTGCTGGCTTTTTTTATGCCGACTTTACTCGGCGATTCAAAATCGACGGAACGTACAAGTTTTTGTGCTGTCGAAGAGCAACACGCATGGTCGAAATGGAATACCATGTCGTCTGGTGTAGCGTCTTGGCTGGTAATCATTTCACGACCCTAAGATAATTAGAAAAAGTGGGAGTATAGGAATAAATGCCGCTTTATGCGCTTTATTTATGGGCGTTACTAAATTATACAGGGTGATGTACATAAAAATCGCATGTCTTTGTAGCGACATCTTGTCGCCTAGCTTTAACTGGACCTTGAATGAGTAAAACAAAAAACGTTGTCATCAGTCTTTTGATCGTCGCTGCCGCTGGTGGCGCTTATTTTGCGTGGCAAGCCAAAGAAACGGCGAAGCCTGAAACGGCAAGCGCGGGTGGCAAACCGGCCGGTGCCGCTGCTGGGGCCAATGCACCTGCAAAAACCATGAGCGTATCTGTGATGCAAGCGAAGAAACGAGACTATCCCGTTAAGCTCAGCGCAAATGGTGTTGTTTCGGCTTTGAACATGGTGGATATTCGCGCTCAAGTGACAAGCACGGTGGCAAAGGTGCATATTAAAGAAGGGCAATTTGTACGGGCCGGTGAAGTCTTGTTCACCTTAGATAGTCGCAATGACGAAGTTAATCTGGCCAAGGCGAAAGCGCAGCTTGATAAAGACATGGCAACGCTTGCCGATTTCGAGCGCCAATACGCACGCAATAAAGATCTCGTCGAGAAAAAATTTCTTGCCCAAAGCGCGGTGGATTCCAGTTTGACGCAAGTGCAGGCGCAGCAAGCGGTGATCGCTTCAGATAAAGCGGCCATCGAAGCGGCACGCGTCGCACTGAGCTATAACCGCATCGTCGCGCCCGCAGCAGGGCGCACAGGTATCATCAATGTGTTTGCCGGCTCGCTAGTTCAAGCCAACGCCACCGCCTTGCCTTTGGTGACCATTACGCAAATGGACCCAATTGCGATTACCTTCGCACTGCCACAGCGCAATCTGGCCGATGCACTTGCCGCACAAAGTCGCAGCGATAGCTATGTGACTGCGAGCTTGCCCGATAACAGTGCTAGCTTTAAAGGCAAAATTCAGTTCATCGATAATCAAGTCGATGCGGCTTCGGGCACCGTTAAACTGAAAGCTATTTTCGATAACAAAGATTTGAAACTCTGGCCCGGTGCCTACGCAAACGTTGAGTTGAGTATTCAAAATTTGAAAGACGTGATCGTTTTTCCGCAGGACGCCGTCGTGATAGGTGCGCGTGGCAATTCAGTCTTTGTGGTGGATGCAGATGGTAAGGCTGCGCAGAAGCCTGTGACGGTGCCGTTTAATTTTGGCTCTGAGGCAGTTGTGAACGGCGTTGAAGAAGGCGCAATGGTGATCATCGAAGGTAAGCAAAATCTTCGCTCCGGTACGCCGGTAAAAGTGCGAGATAACGAAGGTGCAGCCGATAAAAAAGCCAAGCCCAGTGCTGACGCGAAAGCGAAGACAGCGCCGGTTGACGCTAGCAACAGTACTAGCACCAGCGCCGGTAGCCCAGCAGGTGTGAAATGAATCTTTCTGAGATATTTATCCGCCGTCCTGTGATGACGGTGCTGCTTAATCTCACCATCGTTGTGGCGGGCGTCATCGCGTATCGCTACATTCCTGTGGCGGCCTTGCCCAGCTATAACACCCCCGTGATTAGCGTGAATGCCAACTTGCCTGGTGCTAGCCCAGAAACCATGGCAACTTCGGTGGCGCTGCCCCTAGAAAAACAGTTTGCCACCATACCCGGTTTGGCGATTATCAGTTCTAGTAATTCATTAGGTAACACGTCGCTAACCTTAGAGTTTGAGCAAACGCGCAATATTGATGCCGCTGCGGTGGATGTGCAAGCGGCCTTGTTGCGGGCGCAGCGCTCTTTGCCGGTTGACCTGACTTCGCCGCCCTCCTACTTCAAAGTGAACCCAGCCGATGCGCCGATTTTGTTTTTGGCGATGACCTCACCGTCATTAAGTTTGTCTGAACTCACCAGTTACGCTGAGCATTTGATTTCGCCTAGCTTGTCCACCTTAGATGGCATTGCGCAAGTGAATATTTTCGGCATTAAGCGTTATGCGGTGCGCGTGCGCGTGAACCCTGATGCGCTCACAGCGCGCAATCTCAGCCTAGATGAATTAGCGGCCAGCATACGCACGGCGAATGCGAATACACCAGTGGGCACCTTGGAAGGTGACAAGCAAACATTGACATTGGTGGCCAATGAACAACTACAAAGTGCCGCCGAATTTGCCAATCTGATTGTCAGCAACAAAGGCGGGCAAGTGGTGCGCTTGCGCGATGTCGCCAAAGTCGAAGATAGCTACGAGCAAGTCAAAACCTCGGCTAACTTCAATGGCGAAAGCTCGATTACGCTGGCCATTCAGCGCCAAACAGATGCGAATACGGTCAAGGTAGTCGACTCAATTAAAGCAGCGCTGCCCGGGTTCAGAGCGCAATTGCCGGGCTCGGTGAATATCACCTTAGTGAACGACCGCTCCATTTCTATTCGCGATTCTTTGCACGATGTGAATCTCACCTTGATCTTGACCATCTTTTTGGTCGTGATCGTCATCTTCCTCTTTTTACGCCGCGTGGTGGCCACGGTGATTCCGACTCTGTCACTTCCTGTGTCATTGATTGGCGCGATTAGTTTGCTCTGGGGCTTTGGTTATACGCTGGATAATGTGTCACTGCTTGGCCTTACCTTGGCCGTGGGCTTGGTGGTGGACGATGCGATTGTGATGTTAGAAAACATCATGCGTCACATAGAGAAGGGTGAACCACCGTTTAAGGCGGCATTGCTGGGTTCGCGCGAAGTGGGGTTCACGATTATTTCGATTTCCACGTCCTTGATCGCCGTGTTTATTCCCATCTTTTTTATGCCCGGCGTGATCGGACAATTGTTCCATGAGTTTGCCGTCATCGTGAGTTTGGCAATTTTGGCTTCGGCGTTCGTTTCGCTTACCTTGGTGCCCATGTTAGCCAGCCGGTTTTTGCAGAGCGAACACGAAATGAAAGCGCCGCCGCGCCTGACTGCCGGCTTGTTAAGCTTGTTTGAAAATGGCTTTAATGCGTCCTTACGATCCTACACGCGTGGTTTGGATATGGCATTGCGCCATCGCACCGCTGTATTAATCGTTGCTTTGCTCACCTTTGTTGCCACAGCTTATTTGTTTAATGTGATTCCAAAAGGTTTTTTCCCGCAAGAAGATATAGGACAGATTCGCGTTTCGTTAGAGGCGGCAGAAGACACGTCCTTCGCCGCCATGGTGGTGTTGCAAGACAAGGTTGCAAAAATTGTGCGTGAAGACGAAAACGTCAAAACCGCTACCTCATTTAATGGCGGCGGAGGTGCGCAGAATACGGGGCGTATGTTCATTAATTTGAAGCCACGCTCAGAACGCAAACCGATGAAAGAAGTGGTAGAAGGCCTGCGTAAAAAGATTTCGACTGTACCCGGCATTAACGTGTTTATGCAACCCACACAAAATTTGCAATTAGGGGGGCGGCAAAGTAAGAGCCAATACCAGTATATTTTGCAGAGTGTGGAAACGGGCGAATTAAATAATTGGGCGCAAAAATTGCAAGAAAAATTGCGTGCTGACCCGCTGTTTAAGGACGTCACGACGGATTCACAACTCAAGGGTTTGCAAGCCTCCTTGCAAATTGATCGAGATCGCGCCAACGCTTTGGGTGTGAACATGGATAGTGTGCGCTCCACCTTGTACAGCGCATTTGGCGAACGCCAAGTGTCGACCATGTACACCAGCGTGGATAGCTACCGTATCATCATGGAAGTTGCGCCCAGTGCGCAAAAAGATGAAGGCGGTTTGAACGATATTTATGTGCGCAGCAGCAGTGGTAGCTTAGTACCCATCTCAAGTTTTGCGACGATTAAACGCACAGTAGGCCCAACCTCGATTAACCACGTGGGGCAACTGCAAGCGATTACGGTTTCGTTCAATTTAGCGCCAGGCGCAGCCTTAGGTGACGCGACCAACAAAATCGACAAGTATCGAGAAGAGATTAAATTACCAGCCTCAATCATTGCCACTTACGGCGGAGATGCGGCAGTGTTTAAAGACTCTCAATCGGGGCAAGTGATCTTAATTGTGGCGGCACTGCTCGTCATTTATGTTTTGTTGGGCGTGCTGTATGAGAGCTATATCCACCCGATTACCATTCTCGCTGGCTTGCCTTCTGCTGCGGTGGGTGCTTTGCTGATGCTGCAATTGTTTGGACAAGATCTCACCTTGATTGCCACCATTGGTATTTTGCTGTTGATTGGTATCGTCAAGAAAAACGCCATCATGATGATTGACTTCGCCTTGAATGCGCAAAGGCATGAGGGCTTAACGCCACCAGAAGCCATACGCGAAGCCTGTATTCAACGGTTTAGGCCGATTATGATGACCACCTTGGCAGCTTTGGTCGGTGCCTTGCCCATCGCCTTGGGCTTAGGTGCAGGTGCCGAGTTGCGGCAACCTTTGGGCTTGGCGGTGGTGGGTGGTTTAATTTTTTCACAGGCAATTACGCTCTTCATCACGCCAGTGATTTATTTGGCGCTAGATAAATACAGCGGCAAAGGCCCGATCACGGATGATTTGTTGGGCGAACAGCAAAGCGCCGCTAGCTAAAAGCGCGCTTGCGGCACGGAGTGGCAGTAGCGAAACATTTACAATGACGTTTTTTTTTCGTTAAAGGAATCGAATATGGCCGTGAACTCTCCACTCCCCGTCGCTGCTGATTTGAAAGCTGTGGCTGGCATTAGTCTAGGTTTTGCCCAAGCAGGCATACGCAAACCGAATCGCAAAGATCTCTTGGTCATGAGTTTGGCACCGACTGCCACGGTTTCAGGTGTATTCACCACCAATCGGTTTTGTGCCGCACCAGTGCAAGTATGCAAAGCGCACTTAGAAGGCTTGCATATGGCGTCCGCACCAATCCGCGCGCTGGTTGTGAATACGGGCAATGCCAACGCAGGTACGGGTGACGCAGGTCTGGCGGCAGCCAATGCCACCTGCGCTGCGCTGGCTGAATTAATGGGCTGCGAGCCTGCACAAATTTTGCCGTTTTCCACTGGCGTGATTTTGGAGCCTTTGCCAGTTGATCGTTTGTGCGCTGGTTTGCCTGCCGCTATTGCGAATCTCAAAGAAGACAATTGGTACGCCGCAGCAGAAGCCATTATGACTACGGACACCCAACCCAAAGCGGCCTCCGCAAACGTCACCATCAATGGCGTTAAGGTAACGATGACGGGCATCAGCAAAGGTGCGGGCATGATCAAGCCGAATATGGCGACCATGTTGGGCTATCTGGCCTTAGATGCCAAAGTCGCGCAACCTGTGCTGGACCATTTGGTGATTCAGGCGGCGAATAAATCCTTTAACTGCATCACGATTGATGGCGACACCTCCACCAATGACTCGTTCATGTTAATCGCAACGGGGCAATCAGCCCTAGAGATTAACGATGTCGAATCACCCGAATACGCAGCCTTGGCGGAAGCGGTTATCGCTCTCGCACAAAAATTGGCGCACATGATTATTCGTGATGGCGAAGGTGCAACCAAGTTCATTACGATACAAGTAGAACAAGGGCGCGACGTGGAAGAGTGCCGCAAAATCGCCTACTCAATCGCCCATTCACCGCTCGTAAAAACAGCCTTTTTTGCGTCAGACCCCAACCTCGGGCGCATCTTGGCGGCAATTGGTTATGCCGGTGTGCATGACTTGGATGTGAGCCAACTCAATTTGTATTTAGACGATGTGTGGGTGGCAAAAAATGGCGGGCGTAATCCTGATTACCGCGAAGAAGATGGTCAGCGCGTGATGAAGCAAAGCGAGATTACGATTAAGGTCAAACTAGCGCGCGGCGACGCGAACGCCACCATTTGGACCTGCGATTTATCGCACGAGTATGTGTCTATTAACGCAGATTACCGGTCTTAAAAACTGTGTCATCACCCGACGCTTTCTTCCAACGCGCTGAACAATTGCTCGTGCGTTTGGAAGCCCTGCTTCCCGTCGCGCACGCCGCACCAGATTGGCAGGCAGGCCATGCATTTCGTTGGCGCAAACGGGGTGATCGCGGTGCGCTAGAAGTCGTGAAGCACGTGGCAATGATCCGGCTGGATGATCTCCAGCATGTCGCCACCCAAAAAGCCCAACTTGAGCAGAATACGCGCCAATTCGTACTCGGCAAGCCAGCCAATAACGTGCTGCTAACGGGTGCGCGGGGCACGGGCAAATCATCGATGATCAAAGCCTGCCTGAACCAATTTGCCCAGCAGGGTTTGCGCTTAATTGAAGTCGACAAATCTGATCTAGCCGATTTGCCCGATATCGTTGATTTGGTTGCCGAACGTCCTGAACGCTTCATTGTGTTTTGCGATGACTTGTCGTTCGAAGAGGGCGAAGCAGGCTACAAAGCGCTGAAAGTGGCACTAGACGGCAGCATCTCAGCGCAGTCAGACAATATCCTGATCTACGCAACTTCCAACCGCCGCCACTTATTGCCAGAAAAATTAAGCGATAACGCGGGTTACAAATATAGCGAAGACGGTGA
>JAIETO010000292.1 GCA_019745005.1 Burkholderiaceae bacterium | reverse complement strand
CTATCGATTGATTCATAACCGATAGGCGATAAATATTGACCGACGGTTAAATCGACGCCACTTTCTGTAAATACAGGTGCATGAATGAGTAATTTCGTCTCGAGCACATCAAATTGATTGCGCGAATTGGTAATCGAGTCAAATTGCCGTGGTACGTGAGTAAGACGTGCATCTGAGCCTACCAATGGCTCGATTCTGTACCCGAACGTCCAATCAGAACTGTTGCTATTTAATTTTTTCTCCACTATCAATAAAATTTGATTTAACTGAATACGATTTGCGTAATCAGTATTTAATTGCCCGAAGTTGATATGATTACCTGGCGAGTTGGCGTTCGCCGAAAAACCAATTTCGACGTGCCCTGTAACGCTAACCTCTGGCGATACAAGATTCGTATCTGCAGCGCGACTCGAACTAGAAAACATCATAATTTGAACAAAACCGCTTAGGCTAATTAAGCGAATGAATCTGAAGCAAATAAGTTTCAGCAGACATCTACCCTGCCCCCTTCCTTTTGTAGACTGGGGCGAATTATTTTCGGGCTTAATGTTGGTTTGATCCACTCGATTACCGCGACAAACAAAAATTTAAAGCCATTTATGCGAAAAAAAAAGGAATGAACTTAACGCCCACTCCTCCCAAACAGGTGCAGTTACGAATTACAAGTCAGACGGGTTTTTATCGGCGATCGTTTTCCAATTCTTATCACCATCAGTAATACGCCCTGACACATTTTGGAGCCAAATAGATCGTATTTTCGAATCAAGATTTAAATATAATTTTCCATTAACAATATCGAATTGCTCTGGATCAGCAACAAATTTTTTGCTTATCGATGCACCGTAGGCACAGTATCCACCGTACTGTGGTAGGTACTTCTCAGGGCTGGCTTCAAAGGCTTTTTTGTTTTCGCCATTAGCAAACAAATAGGTAACGCCTTTGTACGTGCTCACATGATGTCCATTTCCCCGTTGCGGTTTTTCCTGTGAGAAGTACGTTGTCAAGTCGTACCCACCCGCGCCCAAAATACTTTCGGGTGATGAACCAGCGAAACTTGATGAAGCGCCAACGACCGCGGATAATAAAAAAAGCGAAATAAAAAATCTTTTAGCGATGTTCATGGTTATTCTCCTTACTTTGTAAAAAACTGGATGCATAAAAAAATGCTTTTGCGCTTATCTCCGAAATACCATCAATTCGAGTCAGCAAATTAACGTTTCAGAGTGCATTGTTGAACCTAAACCTTGGCACGCTCTTTATTTTTCTTACGTTTGGTAATTGGTCTTCACCACGGGGAAGTCGATAGTTGTTTGCGCCACGCTGTTCAAATAATTCGTAAAAATGTTATCTACCGTAACGGCGATGATTTCGACAATTTCTGCTTCGCTGTAGCCAGCGGCACGAATGTCGCCCAAATCTTTATCTGCTACATGACCACGCGTTTCCAACACTTTCCGCCCAAAAGTAAGCGCAGCTTGAACTTTGGCATCGCTGGCCTTACCAGCTAAGTTAAGCGTAAGCTCTTCTTTAGTTACTTTTCGCATTTCTCCCAGAGCAGTGTGTGCTGAAGCACAATAATCGCAACCATCAAATCCAGCGGTCGACACTGCAATTTGTTCACGCAATGCTCCCGAAAGTTTTGTTTTTTGCAGCGCGCCTGAACCTACAAGATGAAACTCTAAGGCTGCGCTAGAGTGCGCCATGGTGCTAAAAAGATTCGGCACCATTCCAAGGCTTTTTTTTGTATTGTCTAAAAGTTTGGCAGCGGTTTCATCTGGTTTTGCATTAATTTGTATGCGATTCATGAAAAATCTCCTTTACCCGATTAAAGTCAGTTAGAAAAAAATTACTCGACAAGTGATTAGTCTTAACGACCAGTTCATGCTCAATGCGAATTTATGATCACAAGCATCGCTAGCGCGTAAATGAAAAACTTTTGCGGCGTTTCGCTCTCCTTCGACGTAATTTTTTACTGATTTAAAAAGTGAACGCTCTTTTGACGGTGAATGTCAAAAGATTCACTTGTCCCGTCGATATACATGAAGCTAACCGTGAAAAATTGGTTTTTACCGTCAACGCATGGGGCTTAGATGAACGTGCTCAGGCTTTTTTCAGTGAGGCCATGTCGATAACAAATCGATAGCGAACATCCGATTTACCCATTCTTTCCCACGCCTCGTTTATTTGCTCGATCTTTATTTTCTCAATGTCAGCAACGATATTATGCAAAGCACAAAAGTCGAGCATCGCTTGGGTCTCAGCAATGCCGCCTATAAAAGATCCTGTGAGTCGTTTCTGGCGGAAAATTAAACCGAGTGGTGCCGCTTCGACTTGTCCTGGCGTACCAAGCAAGCACATTTCGCCTTCCCGTTTTACCAGATTGAGGTAGGCATTAATATCGTGTGACACAGAAACAGTGTCTAGAAGCAAATCAAAATTTTCGCGTCCGGCCGCCATCGCGTCCGCATCGCTGGTCAACAACACCGAATCAGCTCCTAAACGCATTAGATCATCCAACTTATTAGGCGACTGTGTGAGAGCAACCACCCGCGCTCCCATCGCTTTCGCCATCTTGATGCAAAGATGACCAACTCCGCCAATTCCAATCACGCCAACCACACTACCCTTACCAACTTTGGCCCGTGCGAGGGGGGCATACGCGGTAATCCCAGCGCAAAGCAAAGGCGCAACACCAGCAGAGTCAAGATTGGTTGGAATTCTTACGACGTAATTTTCGTCCGCCACCATATGGCTAGAATAACCGCCATAGGTGTGGCCATAGTCGGCATCCGGCCCCATATAGGTGGGAGTAAAACCGTTATCGCACAATTGCTCGTGCCCATCGTGACAGGGCGAACAACGTCGACAACTATCGACTAATGGACCAACACCAACTAAATCACCAACTTTATATCGAGTTACGGCGCTGCCAATTGCCGTTACGCGCCCAACAATTTCGTGACCTGGAACGCAGGGGTAGGCGCCAAAACCCCAATCACCGTGCGAAAGCCCAATATCTGCGCCACAAACACCACAAAATTGAATCTCCATCGCTACATCGTGTGGACGCGGCGTGCGCCGCTCGAAAACTAAAGGCGTTAGTGGTGCTGTGGCGTTCACTAGGCCATATCCGTGACAAAGCATGAGTGTTCTCCCTAATTGATGATTTCGGTGAGTAATAATTGTTCAGAAATTCAAGCCAATTTTGTGCCGCGATCTTCGATTACCTTGATAAGCTTGTCTTCGTCCGTATCGTAGACATAGCCAAAAACGTTTAAGTGTCGTGGTGTTCCTGGTGCATTACGAACTAAATTAACGTCGAAACGAAGTGAGTCATCGAAATTACTAATACATAGCGTTGCAGGATCATGAACATGCGAAATATCGCCCCCGTTTTCTCGCTGATGACCAAAGATAAGCGCATCGGCGCTAAAAGCTGTTAGACCGCACCAAGTGTGGTGAACTACAACGACGTTTTCCAAGCCAATGAGGTGGTGTAGTGCTGTAATGGAACGTAAGGCGTCCTGCGCTCTGCCACCAGTTGTGATGACTGCGCCAACATTCATCGTGCTTCCCACCTTTGTACCGTTGGCGTCGCGAATAATTTCGCCCGGCCAAGAAATTTGATTGAATTCACGTGCGACCGCATCAACGGCACCGCTCGCGCGTGGATCAGGACAAGCAATCACCAAGGTTTTCAAGGGAATCGCCGAATGAAAAAATTGACGAATACCCTCAAATTCGTAGCCCTGCATCTTTGTATAAACTTTGTCGTTATAGCCCATAGGTTTTCCCTTTCGCTATTGATCATGCAAATTGGCTCAGAGACCTTTTGCGAAGTGAACTATAGAAAATCGAGATTAGGTCTGCGTTCAAAAAAAATGAATCGTGTTCAAAATCCTCCGGTCACGTGAAAACTTTCTTGGGCAGGTCATTCGAAATCAAACAAGTGTTTGAGAAAATGTTGGTTTGTAATAAAGTATTACTTTTAAAGATAAGTGAAAAATAAAAGATTTTTTACGTCTAAAAATAGCGTCGCCATTTGCTGAACTTGGCTTCCCCGTATTGCCAATTTTTGCTAAAAACTGCCCTACCATGAGTTACCTGTCGCCCGAATTTGCTGCGTTTTTTCTGCTGTTTTTGTGTATTTATTGGGCGCTAGGGAAATCCCATCAAGCGCAAAAAATTTCGCTTTTGATGGTGAGTTATGGCTTGTATGCGGCGCTAGACTGGCGTTTTGCCTTGATCTTGCTGATTTACACCACTTGTATGACTGCGTTAATCACCAGCGTACTTTGGTTGCCAAAGCAGCGAAACCTCCTCACCGCCATTGCCATTGTTGGTTCGGTCTTGAACCTTGCCGTCTTCAAATACTTAGATTTTTTCCGCGAATCGGTGCAAACCGTCGCCGCCTCTTTGGATTTGATTTGGATTTTCCCAGCGTTAGATATTTTGCTGCCCGTTGGTATTTCGTTTTATACGTTTCAGGCCATTGCCTACATTGTCTCCATTCGACGTAGTGAACGGGCGCCCGCCAATCCTTTAAATACTGCCTTGTATTTGGCTTTTTTCCCCACGCTGTTAGCGGGACCCATTTGCCGCCCCAACGATTTATTGGCGCAATTTGAGAGTAAAGAACCGCGACAAATTCTTGAGCCTAATATGGCATTCTGTTTATTTTTATCAGCAATGATAAAAAAGGTATGGTTGGCAAGTTGGATCGCCTCAACGTGGGTGAACCCCTTATTTGCCAACCCTGATGCCTACCAAGGCATCGAGCTAATTTTGGGAATGTACGCCTATGCAATCCAAATTTACTTCGATTTCAGTGGCTACTCCGACTTGGTAATAGGCATGGCGCTGTTACTCGGCTATCGACTTAACGCTAATTTCAACTTCCCCTATCTGGCGCGCAGTCTGCGTGATTTTTGGCGTCGCTGGCACATCTCTTTGTCAAGCTGGATACGGGACTATGTGTACATCCCTATGGGTGGCAGCCATGGAAGCTGGGGACGTACACAAGTCACCATCGTCACTGCGATGATTATTAGTGGGATTTGGCATGGTGCCAGTTTGAAATTCATCATCTGGGGCGCGATTCACGGATTTGGCATGGTGCTACAAAATGCTTACGAACGCTGGAGCGGGAAAAAGCTCGACAATTTATTAAGCCTCGTTATTACTTTTCACTTTGTTTGTTTGGCTTGGGTGTTTTTCCGGGCAGATACGTGGCAAGACGCGTTGACTTATTTGTCTGGCTTCAACCGTCTCAACGCCCCGCTGCAACTTAATGTTCTTGCGGGTGCAGCCTTATTAGCACTGTTTTTTATCATCTCCTTTTTTGCTGGCTCAATGTTCAAATTGAGCGTTCAAATGCTACAACGAACACCGATTTTCGTGAAACCTATCGTCCTCACATTGAGTGCATTAGTGATTCACTTATTGGGTCCATCCGGCGTTCCCGCTTTTCTTTATTACTCTTATTAATGACGTTTCTCATGCTTGTTTTGTCACCATCCGCCGCGCCATCACCTTCGAAAACGCTTTTCGGTACTTTGTTCGTTTTAATCAGTAGTGTATTTTTGATTGCTTGGCTGCGACTCGATGCGCTCGATACCTATTGGCTGCAAACTCGCCATGCAGAACTAGGCTTAACAAAAATAGTTGATCACGAAGCTTGGCTTTGGGGTGTCAATGCTAGTCACCAGTTAGACGAAACACTTAACGTTAAAAAGCAAAAACTCGATGAACTTGCCGAGCGCATGGTGCTCGCACAAAACATCATCGCTTTTGGGAAATCGCCAGACAACGAGCTTGCCAAAGAAACACTCACCAACGTCCGAGTCACGGATGCGCCCTCACCCGCCCCAAAAACGTCTCTAAGCGGGGTCGCAGCAGACTTGCGTTTAATTGATAATTCCAAACAAACGTCGACCAGTACAAAAAAAGCGGCGCTGCTTAGTTCAAAAACTCAGGCAGAAATCGTAAAAGATGCTGCGGCGAATCAAGACGCCAGTGCTAAAGAAAATACCCAGGATGCCCCAGCGGGCGAAATGCCACAGCTTGATGAGAACGGGCGTATCGTTTTAAGGCAGCAAGACAAAGTGTTATTGGTGGGCGATTCCATGATGCAAGGCGTGGCGCCGCATGTTGCGCGCGCTTTGCAATCGGCAAAAATCAAAACTTTAGATCTCAGCAAACAGAGTACAGGCCTCGCTTACCCAAGTTACTTCAATTGGCCAGCGGTCGTTCGTGAGACGATTCCCAAAGAGAAAATTTCAGTCATGGTGGTATTTTTAGGCGCCAATGATACGTGGGACATGATGCTGGGCGGCCGTTTCGAGCGCTTTGGCACTGAGAAATGGCAGTCTGTTTATGCGTCGCGGGTTGAGGAAATGGTGAAGTTCGCCGAGTCGCAGCATGCGCGTGTGATCTGGCTAGGCGCGCCCAACATGGGACGTGAAAAGATCAATAGCGGCGTAAAGGTTTTGAATCAACTGTATGCTTCAAGTCTAAAAGATGGTATTTCGCGCTACCTATCAACCAAAGAAGTGTTGGGCGATAGTGGCGATGGGTATCAAAAATCCATTACCAAAGAAGATGGTAAACAAGTCACCGTGCGTACGGAAGACGGGATTCATTTCACACGAAACGGGCAGAAAATGTTGTCCGACTTGATTCTTAGCCAGTTCAATTATTCCTCGATCAATTGATTTTCGCCGTGTCGCTCAATTGCGAATAAGCCTGTGTATAGTTGGTACACGCAGCTAGGCAATTGAAGCTGATTTTTTCTTTGGACGCATATCGCAACATTGTGGTGTTACCCGAATCAGCCGAAACAGATTTTCTTTTCCTTGCACTTTTACGGCTCACCACAAATTTTAAGACTGTTATGGCGCAACAAACGGTGACACACCGAACCATTTTTTTTACAAAGTTTATAGGCGTGATGGCTAGCGCGAGCTTTGTGAGCATGCTCACTTACTCGCCCTGCTCCGCTCAAACCAATATGGCCGCACTGCGGGATTTTGGCGACCCACACGCCAAAGCCCTGTGGCATCAATTCGCTGTATTGGAAAACAAAGAGGCCGCGTCTACGCTGCGCATCATCCAACTTGGTGACTCCCATACAGGGGGAGACTATTTCACCCAAGCGTTGCGTGAAAACTTGCAGCAAAAATTTGGCGACGCAGGTTTAGGTTGGCTCACGCCAGGTTACGCAAAAAATCAGCGCTCCGCCCAGGTGCTGTTTAAAGCCAATGGCCAATGGAAAATGCGCACGAGCCGCTCAGAGCCGGATAACTTCCCGCTCGGTGGTTTCGTCAACCAAGCAGACAGCAATGCCCAGTTAGAAATCGCACCGAAATTTCCATTAGATGGGCTGCTCCGTGTCAGCCTATGGACACGCAAAGCCAATGCCGCGCAAACGGGCGCATGGAAACTTAACTTCCCCGATGGCGATGTACGTGATTTACCCCCCGCCGTGAGCAATGATTGGCAAGTCAACTACGTGATTGGCAAGGGCAATAATGTCGCCAGTTTGGTATTACAAGCGGAACAAAATCCACCTGAACTGGGCGGCATCGTCATCGATAAATTATCGTCTGGCGTCAGTGTTGATGCGCTCGGCATCGTTGGCGCCACACAGAAAGTGGTCACGCGCTGGATGCCTGAAGCAGTAATGGCGCAACTCGCTTGGCGGCAACCCGCCTTAGTTATTCTGTCGTACGGTACAAACGAAGCATTTGATACCAAGTTTGAACCGGACGTGTATCGCGCCGAGCTGATTGAAAGCATCAAACAAATTCGCGCAGCCGCGCCAAACGCCGCCTTGTTACTGATCGGTGCACCGAGTGCGGCCAAGAAAACAGGGGCTGGAGAAAACGTCGGTTGCCGATATCGTTTGCCTCCCGCGTTACGCGCAGTCAAAAGTTTGCAGCGACAGATTGCGCAAGAACAAAAAACTTTGTATTGGGATTGGTCTGCCTGGATGGGCGGACAGTGCGCCATTCAGCGTTACGCCCAAGCCACCCCGCCCTTGGCCAGACCTGATCTGGTGCATTTTACGGAGGAAGGTTATGCACAAAGTGGGCAGGCACTTTTTGCTGCGCTGATGCAGCGCTACCATGATGCGGTCAAGGGTGATAAAGCTAAGTAAGTTGATTTATTCCTTTTCTAAATCAATCGTGTCGTTGTTGCCTTCGCCATGCCGCGCTACAGCACTGTCTGCGGCTCGTCGCCTAGACACAATCGATTTGGAAATGGAATTGCTTGACCAGCTCTACTTTCCAAACTCCACGCCGCTTAATTTTTCTTCGTAAAAGCATATACTCCCACTTTTTTAAGAAAAATAAAGCTATTTCCGCCCGACACGCAAGCGGAGTAGAAAAATACAAGTGGATGTATAGTGATTTAAAACTGTGGAGAACTGAACTTCGGCAAATCACAAGCGCACTCAAAAACTACGATATCCGTGCACCAGGCGCTTGTAAGTCTTGTAGACGTAATCTCCGCCGGCGGAAATACATGAAGATATTGTAGCCAAGGAAACCCGATGCGGCGATGGGCATGACGCCCAAAATAACCAACGCGACCGGATTGATCTTAAGTGGCTCATTCCAGATGTTTGGCCGGTTATACGGCAATTTTTTTTGCGCTGCTTGTGGCGGCTTAGTTTGTTCTGTTCCCTCGCCTTGTGCCGCATCACCTTCGCTTGGGGTCGTCAAGATAAAAATTGGTTGCGCTGTTTGTGCAGCTTGTTCTGATCCTGATGATCCGCCAGAGACGACAGGAAAATCCGCTGTGCCCGCTTTCAGCCCACGCTTCTCACAGGGAATATCAGAGAAGATTTTTTTCCCTGCAAGATCGATACACACGACTGCTGCCGCATTCGCCTGCGAAGTAAAGCCGCAAGCGAGCATCAATGCGCAAGCAGTTGCAGAAGAAATGAGGAAGTTTTTATTAAACATGACCAACCGAGCAGAGAAGTTGCGCATCATTAAGCGAGTCTAAGCATTAGGACTCAATCCCTTGGCTACGCAGATATTCTTCATAGCTGCCTTTAAAATCAACAATCTCCTTGTCCTTGATTTCCAATACACGCGTCGCTAGGGACGATACAAATTCACGGTCATGCGAAACAAAAATCAAGGTGCCAGCGTATTTTTCGAGCGCAATATTTAGAGACTCAATGGTTTCCATGTCCATATGATTGGTTGGCTCGTCCATCAGCAGCACGTTGTGGCGACCAAGCATTAACTTGCCGTACATCATGCGACCTTTCTCGCCACCCGATAACACGCGCACTGATTTCTTTACATCGTCACCGCTAAACAAGAGCCGGCCCAAAATGGAACGTACGGCTTGGTCGTCATCACCTTCTTTGGTCCAATCGCCTATCCAATCAGTCAAATTTTTGTCGGTGGCAAATTCTTCCGTTGGGTCTTGTGGCATATAGCCGACGTTTGCATTTTCAGCCCATTTCACAACACCACGATCTGCTTCCAAATTGGCCAGTGTTTGACCCGCAATGCAACGAAGCAGAGTCGTTTTACCAGCACCGTTGGCGCCAATAATGGCTATTTTTTCGCCTGCCTCTACCATCAAATCAAAGCGTTTGAACAGCGTGCGGTCGTAAGATTTTTCCAATCCCGACACTTCCACTGCCAAGCGATGCAACTTCTTTTCGCCATCAAAACGCACAAAAGGATTTTGTCGACTTGATGGTTTGATGTCCTCAATCTTAATTTTCTCAATCTGTTTGGCACGCGAAGTCGCTTGGCGCGCCTTCGATTTGTTTGCCGAGAAACGCCGTACGAAATCTTGCAACTCCAACACTTTGTCCTTGGCTTTTGCGTTATTCGCCATCTGTTGCGCACGTGCTTGCGATGAGGCCAACATGTAATCATCGTAATTACCAGGGTAGATCTTTAAGGTGCCGTAATCCATGTCTGCCATGTGCGTGCAGACTTGGTTTAAAAAGTGTCGATCATGCGAAATGATGATCATGGTGGAATTACGCTGGTTCAAAATATCTTCTAACCAGCGAATCGTGTTGATGTCCAAGTTATTGGTTGGCTCATCAAGCAACAAAATATCAGGGTTAGAAAACAAAGCCTGCGCCAGCAATACGCGCAACTTCCAGCCCGGTGCGATGGCGCTCATGCGGCCTTGATGCTGCTCAATAGGAATGCCCGCGCCCAGCAATAACTCACCTGCGCGTGCTTCCGCTGTGTAACCATCGTACTCGGCAAATTTAGCTTCTAAATCCGCCGCTTTCATATAGTCGTCGTCGGTCGCTTCTGGATTTGCATAAATGGCGTCACGCTCCGCCATGGCCGCCCACATTTCCGTGTGCCCCATCATAATCACGTCCAACACGCGCATGTCTTCGTAGGCAAACTGGTCTTGCCGCAATTTACCCAAGCGCTCGTTTTGATCCAGCATCACCACGCCAGAACTAGGCTCCAAATCACCGCCGAGAATTTTCATGAACGTTGATTTCCCGCAGCCATTGGCACCAATCAAACCATAACGATTACCTTCACCAAACTTCGCGGTAATGTTTTCAAAAATTGGCTTAGGGCCAAATTGCATGGTGATATTTGCGGTAGAAAGCACAGAAAAACCTTTAAAAATGGGAAATTTGACGTGGGTAGAAAGTACGTATTCGCCCGCCAATATGGGGCGCATAGATAAGAGCGCGATTATAGCATTTGGCGCATCGAACGACTATGAACGCGTGACTGCTCAAAGGCCAAAAACAATATACTCCTCATTTTTTTATTTTTATATTGCCATAAGCGCTTTAAATTGAGGCGCTATCAAAATTTACTGAATGCAGTATATTAAAAACCATGCATTTTGAAGTTTTATTATGGCAATCCAATTGATGGTGATTGGAAACGAGTAAATATAGTCCCAGATATACTTAAAAAACAAGGTGAGCCCGTAAGTTATTTGCCCGCAGATTTTTTTGGCAAAAACGCATCTGGGTTACGCCGATTTATTTCTGTACGAATCGACGCTGCGAGTTGTTGCACGTCTTCGAATCGAATTTGCGTTTGATTTTGGCTTGCTAACCCATTTTTTATTGCACTGGCTACACTATCGCCGCAGAATCCCCGATTGGCGCACAACGACAAGGTGCTCATTGAATTCGGCCCGCAATCGAGGCCAAATTCACACAATGAGAGGTTATGCGCGAGAAGAAACAGCGTCGATTGCTCCTGAGTCTGGTACCAAACATCATTAAAATAGACTGCGAAGATAGGCTTGCCAGACGTATCGTTTATCGTTTCATTCTGCAAAAGTCCTAAAATCAAAAATGGTTCATTCGACTTCATCGCGTCTATCATCGCTGCTGCTCTTTCTTCGAGCGTTGCGTTCGGGTGTGTGAGGCGTCGGGAAATTGTTTGAAGTGGATCACCTTGATTAATCAAAGCCCATTGGTCGATATCTGCCTCTTTCAACGACGGGTTTTTCGCCGCCATGGCTTTCAGACCATTAAAGATTAATGAGAACGTTGAATTAAACTCATCGTCACTCTCTTTACTCATCTCCTCTTTGGTCATATCGCAGCGTTGCGTGAGGCGCTCTCGTGCCGCCTCTTTCTCAGGTGAACCCTGCCCGCGCACATAGGGCGAGGCAAAAAACTGGCATTTGATCAAAATGTTGGAGACATAGAAAAGACCACCTTTGGATGGGTCTTTTTTTGCGTTGTAAATGAACGCACGATAATTGGGCGCGCGATTGAATTCCTCAAGCATGCGATGGGACTGCGCTTGTGGCGTTTCATTTGATCTTGTTTCGTTTGTCGCACTTGCCTCTGAGAGTGCTGACGCCAATCGAGACCTTGAGTCGGGCGTTTCAACTACTTCACGTTGTTCGGTAGCCGGATCAGGAGTGCTAGAAACGAACCAAGCGATGAAACCAATGCAGCAGAGAAGAATTGCAATGAATATGGATTTTAATTTCATTTGTAAAGAGTCATCATTTTGATAACGTGATTATCAACGACTAATTACATTAACTGCAACGGTTTTACATACTGCCTAATTTATTGATACAAATTGCCACTGTGCGCCTTACTCAAAGGCATATTGAAATAATACATATAAGGGTATGTGCGCGCGCGATCCAATGCAAGCCTTCGAATCGTAGCCAGCAACGGCGAGACGAACCCGCCGTTAGGTGACATTCAGCGCCCGTCGTGTTGCCTCAGACGCTTGTGCGCCGGACGGTTCTTCAAGCTCTCGCTTTAGTGCGGTCATCGCAGGGGCGCTTAGCGGAGAGTTGGAAGACAAAAGCATGATTGGGTTCGTGAAAGACTCAAACCAACGCAAGCCTTCTACGGACACGCATTCGAGCATGGCTTCAGCGCACAACTCCCAGCTCGGGCTACTTGAAGTAAAGGAAAAATTATATCGGCGACGGTTAGGCGCTTCCGGGTGAGCAATACTGCCAGAGTCGGGGCCGTTCAGATGGGCGCCTGCCAACTCATCACTACGGACACGAACACCGAAGTGGACTCTGAATTCTGGGCCAAACGTGAATTTGTGTACGTGAACAAATTCCAGAACGTACCGCCCCGAACGCGTGAAAAAGGTTGGCTTAGTCCGCTCGAACCCGAGTGGCTTCAACCTTTTCGCAAGAAGTCTCAGCACCTTCTGCGCATCGCGTGACTCTTGCTTCTTCTCTTCCGATCCGGGCAAGGGTCGCGGAGATTTCAGGTGTTCGTTCATGGAGTCTACCGCAAAAATGACCGGGCCATCAACACTTGCGGCGAAGCCGCCTCCTGCTGTTTTGGGTCCGTGTCGATTGACACGTTATGCGTCCTGTTCACTCTGTTCCCTCCAACAGTTCCTGAGCATACAAATCTACCTCTTCCGCGTGCTCATCCTTGCTTGGACACGTCGCAATGCGTTGCAAATCCGCTTGAAGTTCCTGCCTCAACTCCCGAGACGCCTTCACCACGGTGCACAAGACCCAATACTTCCAAATTCCGTCATCCGTGGCAAGGACATGACGAATATGCGGAACCAACGGAAGACCAATACCTGCAAGAAACGGAGACAGTTGCCTCGCGAT
>JAIETO010000139.1 GCA_019745005.1 Burkholderiaceae bacterium | reverse complement strand
GAAAATCACCGTAACAAAGCCGCTAAAAATCGATCTCTTAGAAATGCTTACGTTCAACATGCGGCGAAACATTTTATTTTCGTTACAGCGTTTTTCTCGCTGTGCTTCGCGCCCTTTTCTGCATCGGCCGGATGTTCACTTGAACACAATGAATTACCAGTGCACATTGTTAATTCACGTCCCATCGCCAATGTCACTATCAACGGTACACAACTTTCCATGTTGGTAGACAGCGGCGCGTTTTTTAGCTTTTTGGCGCCATCTACAGCGGCCCACCTAAAACTTTCATTAAAAAATATGCCAGATGGCATGCGCGTTCACGGCTACACAGGGCCGGTTGAAGCAAAACTCACAAGAGTAGAAAAATTGCGATTTGGTGTTTCAGCCCTATCAGGCGTCGACTTTATTGTTGGAGGCAGCGAACTCGGTGCAGGCATCAGTGGAATATTGGGGCGAAACATTTTGGCCAAAGGTGACACCGAATATGATCTGGCAAACGGTGTAGTGCGTCTTTTCACACCAAAAGGTGAATGTAAGAACACAGATTTCGCTTACTGGGCAGGAGAAGCCCCTGTGATCGTCGTTCCATTGAACAATTTCAACGACCAAGAAGACACGACAATTCGCGTGCGGGTCAAAATCAACGGTAAGCGCGATGACGCCATGTTAGACACCGGCGCAGCAACAACATCGATCACGTACCAAGCTGCGAGGCGTGCAGGTATCGGGAAGCACGAATTGACTCCCAACGGGCGTGTTGGCGGATCTATTGAAGGCTTTCGTGAATCGTGGGTCGGTGATGTTAGCCAGATCGAAATTGGACAAGAGAAAATTAAGAATGTTCGACTTCAAGTGGATGATGTTGAGGAAAATTTTGGTGGCATGCTGATTGGCTTAGACTATTTTCTGTCCCATCGGATTTATGTGTCACAGTTACAAAATCAGTTGTATGCCACTTGGAATGGGGTGCCGGTGTTCGCTCGTGCTCGCGCGACCGACGGCCAATACGATGCGAAGTATGCCGCACTTCCAAACAAGGTAGACGAGAACGACGCCAGCGCGCTGGCGCGCCGCGGTTCCGCCGCTACTGCCGCCGGAAATTACCACAGTGCTTTAGCAGACCTAAACCAAGCCAACAAGTTAGCCCCGACAGTTGCAGAATACAAATACTTACGCGCCCAGCTTCATTTTGCGATGCGTCATTCAGACCTTGCTCTGGCTGACTTTAATGAAGCCGTGCAATTAGACCCAGCACATGCTGAAGCCCGCTATCAGCGAGCCTATTTACGTTTCTACGCTGAAGATAAGCAAGGCGCAATCGCAGATTTAAGTGTACTCGACGAAACATTGCCGCCAACTGCACATCAGCGGGTGAACATGGCAAATCTATATACGAATCTCGCCCTATACCCGCAAGCCTTTAAGCAGTTCGACCTTTGGATTAGTAGCCATCGAAAAGACAATAAACTTGCCGGGGCTCTCAATAACAGATGCTGGCTACGTGCCAGACTTAATATTGAACTCTCCCTCGCGTTACAAGACTGTAAAGACGCCGTCAATAAAGACGATGACAATTCTGCCTACCACGACAGTCTTGGTTGGATCTACCTTCGACTTGACGATGCTGCAAAGGCGAAAAAAGCGTTTGATGGTGCACTTGAAAATGACCTATCGCCCGTTTCGCTTTATGGGCGCGCAATCGCTAAATTGAAGCTCAATGACGCCAAGGGGGCGGAGGCAGATTTTGCAAAAGCGCGCGCAAAGGAACCTAAAATCGACGAAAAAATTCGCCAATATGGTTTTACGTTTGTTGAAGAAGGTAAGCCCTCTTCGTAGGCGCAAGCATGGCCAAGGCACGCTCATCCTTGCGCGTATTGGCTAGACGTACGATGTGCGATGCAAATTTCTCTGTTTTTCTTAAGCATTTTTTCTCAATTTGCGGCGCTGCCGCCGCGTGAATTTGGGCGAAATGTACTGATTTCACAGTGTTTTGTGTCGCGCAATTAAAATTGTCTCCTCTTGTCTGGCGCGCTAAAACAGGTGTTGTCCGGTCGGCAATCCCCTTAAAAAATAGAGCTACCCGAAGTAGAATTTTCTTACTTTAAAATGAAAGTTCTACGACATAAAGGCATCCCGTTTTTCCTACACCTAAATCATTGCCATTCTTGTCGCGTCTACTTTTAGCTCCTTAGCTTTCTCTAATGTTTTAGATGTAAATAAAAAAGCGGATTCTTTGAAATCCGTTTTTTTTCGTGCTGACACCTAAAAAAATCAACCTAGCAAAAAGATCAATAATGCCGGACATGCAATTGTCGGCATACCAACGAAAAATTTAAGTTAAAAATCCCATGGGAAGTACAAAATTTTTTAACTTAATAATTTAAATTGCAAAAATGATAAACTCCCAATATTAAAAAAATATGTTTAATGCCAAACAAACTTTGCATCAGATGATTAATTCAGCGCTAACACATCACTTTTTGATAACCGTAGGAAAAACAATTCCAAACAAATCATGCACTTCGGTCAGAAAAAAAATTATGACCACAACTAATTGGGCTAACTCTAGGAGAAACTTTTGAACCATCGTCTTGTCTCTGCATCGCAGAAATACATCTGTCAGCTTAAAAATACTCAGCAATTTAGCCGCCAATTTTCGTCCTTTATCCTGCTGCTATCACTACTCATTGTTACCGATTCTACTTGGGCTCAATGCAAACTTGAGCAAATGGAAATACCCGTTCATATCGTCAATCGCCGCCCAATCGCGACCCTAAAGTTAAATGGTGTCGATGTGCCTTTACTCGTGGATAGCGGCGCATTCTTTAGTTTTCTAACGCCTTCCACTGCGACAGAATTAGACTTATACCTAAAAAAGCTACCATCTGGTTTAAGTTTGGAAGGCTACACAGGTCGAATCGAGGCTAAGCTCACTCGAGTCGAGAAAGTAGGCTTATTAGGCACGGAGCTAAAAAATGTCGAATTCATCGTTGGCGGCAACGAACTTGGTTCTGGCATCAAAGGCATATTGGGACGCAATATCTTGGCAATCGCCGACACAGAGTACGATCTAGCTCACGGCGTAGTTCGGCTTAGCTTTCCGAAAGGCGACTGCAAGAAAAATAACTTCGCGTATTGGGCGGGCGAAGCTCCTGTGATCGTAGCTCCCCTTGAAACTGGCTTTAACCGTGTAGATACAGCAATCCACGTGGACGTCAAGGTCAATGGAACACGTGATCAAGCCTTATTAGACACTGGTGCACCTTGGACAACATTAACGTTGAAATACGCAAAAAAAAGTGGCATCGAAGAACAAGATTTGATTCCTAATGGACGCACAGGTGGCGCTGGCGAAGGTTTTGAAAAATCATGGACGGCGCGGGTTGCCCGTGTCGAAGTCGCAGAAGAAAAAATCAACGATAGCCGCCTAAGAGTCGACGATGTAACAAGTAAAAATCAAGGAATGATACTCGGCTTAGATTACTTCCTATCTCATCGTATTTATGTTTCACGTCTACAAAATCAGATGTACGCGACTTGGAACGGTGTGCCCATTTTTGCCCAAGGGAGTGCAACGCCCAGCCAGTTTGACAACCGCTATGCAGCGCTGCCGGCGGATGTACCTAAGAATGACGCCGATGCATTGGCACGCAGAGGTTCCGCCGCGACGTCAGCCGAGAATTACGCAAAAGCACTTGAAGACCTTAATCAAGCCTGCGCATTAGCACCTGATGTTTCTGAGTATCGTTACCTGCGCGCGCAACTCCATCTCGACATGCGTCAACCCAATCTAGCGCTGGCTGATCTAGACGAGGCGATACGCTTAGACCCCGCAAAAGACGAAGCACGCATTCGTCGCGCGTCGTTGCGCGCTGGCAAAGGTGATAAACAAGCTGCTTTAGATGATCTAAAGAAGCTCGGCGACACATTGCCGCCAAGCTCGCATCTGCGCATAAAAATTGCCGATCTTTACAATGCCCTTGATCAAACACAGCAAGCACTAACGCAGTTCGATCTTTGGATCAAAACACATCAAAAAGATTCGAAGCTTGCCGCGGCCCTAAATAGCAGATGTTGGTTACGTACCAAACTCAATCTAGACCTCAAGCTTGCGCTACAAGATTGCAAAGACGCTGCTAGCAAGGACAAAGGCAGTGCAGCACATCATGACAGTCTCGCTTGGACTTACCTTCGCCTAAACGATGCGGCGCAAGCAATTGAAGCCTTTGATGACGCAATAAAAATCGAAGCCAAACCGCTTTCAATTTACGGGCGCGGTCTCGCAAAATTAAAGCTGAACGACACAAATGGCGGAGAAGCAGATTTAGCGAAAGCACGGGCCTTGATGCCAAACATCGACGAGAGGGTGCGTAAATATGGCTTTAAACTCGTGGAAGAAGCAAAGCCCAATGAGGCGCTAGGAGAATAATCTCGAACGGTAAAAAACCAACTAGGACAGGTGTAACCTGTCCCACAGGTGGCTTAAATAGATTCCATCTTTGGATTGCTGATGTAGTTGATAGTACATTGCATAGTTAAAGCGAGAATGAATCGATCAGCACCACAAGAGCAAAAAAGTAAAATCCTGACCGAACACTTGCATAACGTCAAAAAAAGCGCATGCCTCGGGGTAATCCCCCCATTTTTAAAGCAGCCAGAAGTAGAGCTATGCGGCGAGTGCGAGTTTCTGTTTCGGGGTAATTCCGCCTAGGGCCATGTTCGGCCGTTCGTGATTGTAGATCCATAACCATTGGGTGGCAAAATCTTGAACTTCATTAATTGAATCGAACAAGTGATGCGCCAGCCAGTCGTAGCGTACGGTCCTGTTGTAACGCTCAATGTAAGCATTCTGCTGCGGTTGTCCAGGTTGAATAAAAGTAATCTCGATACCGTGTTTCTTCGCCCAGCGCGTGGTTGTGTCACTGATGTACTCTGGACCGTTATCGCAGCGGATCGTCTTAGGTTTGCCACGCCACGCTAATAATTGATCTAGTGAACGCACAACTCGCTCTGAAGGCAGAGAGAAATCAACATCAATGATCAAGCCTTCGCGGTTGTAATCATCAATGACGTTGAATAAGCGAATGCTGCGACCGTCAGCAAGCTGATCGTGCATAAAATCCATTGACCAGGTTTGATTGATGCTCGTCGGTACTGCCAATGGCACAGGCTTGTCGCGAACGATTCGGTGACGCGGTTTGATCCGCATGTTCAGCTCGAGCTCGCGATACATGCGGTAGACGCGCTTGTGATTCCATCGGAAACCCTTGACGTTGCGCAGATACAAGAAGCACAGACCAAAGCCCCAGTTGCGCTGATGCTTGGTCAAGCGCACCAACCAATCGGCGATCACTTCATTCTCAGCGTTGAGCTTGGTGTCATAGCGGTAACAGGTTTGACTGATACCAAAAGCCAAGCAAGTAGTTTTGATGCTGGCACGACCAGCTTGAACGACACTGCGCGCCATCTCACGTCGGCGAGATGGCGCTACCACTTTTTTGCTAGCGCCTCGGCAACGATCTCCGCTTTGAGGCGCTCCTCAGCGTACATCTTTTTAAGTCTGCGATTCTCTTCTTCAAGCTCCTTCATGCGTGCCATCAAGGAGGCATCCATGCCACCAAACTTGGATCGCCACTTGTAAAACGTCGCGCTGCTAATACCATGCTCGCGACACAGTTCTGGGACGGGATTGCCAGCTTCTGCCTGCTTAAGAATGGCAATGATTTGGCTATCGGAAAAACGGGATATCTTCATGTTGTAGAACTTTCATTTTAAAGTAAGAAAATTCTACTTCTGGCAGCGCTTATTTGCTGGGGGGATTACCTCGGCACAAATTTCGTTTTAATCATTTACGCCATTGCAAGCTAACTGTAAGCCCACACCTTTATTCTCATTCCTAACTGCTTCACAAAACAAATTTCGGCGAGAACATGTATCGCACCATTGAGGATTTTTTTACGCTAGGAGATGATGATGTGGAAAATTTTTGTAGGTTTTGTTGTGTTCGCTGCGGCGATGATGTTTTTGTTGATGAAAGCTGGCGATAAAGTCGATTTGCAAGGTGAATCGCACGGCCAAACGCAGGTGGAGACAGCGCCAGCACAGGGGACCAAAGCACCAGAACCCGCCCCTGCTGCCCCTGCAGCAAGCGCACCAACGGAAGCACCAAAAATAGAACCAGCACCGAAGTAATCAGGCTCATTTTCCTGCGCCAATCGCTTAGACGTAACGTATGAATTGGCGCAAGTTAGTTCCCTGTAAGTACTCATAGTCGTGTCGCACTAAGAGGCAAAAACTCTTAGTGCGACTTGATCGACCGTCCCAACGTAGAAAAATCCCTCATCAGTAAAGTCGCGGCGTAGATCAACGCAAAAACAAAAAAACATCACACTCTAGCGCGTGTTTAGCGTGACACGTGATCATGCCTATCCGCACAAATCAACTAACAAACGGCCAGAGAGTTCGCATACAATTCCCCTTAGCAACCGAAGCATGAGTGGTTCAATCCCACAAATTTAGTCGTCGTCAATCTGGCGCAATTTTTCTTCGTTTCAATGAAGTGGTTCACCGCTTATCGTTAGGGGCTATATGCTGATAATTCGTTCGTTGCTTGTTTTCATCATCTTGGTCTATGCAGTTAGCACGAGCCAAGCACAAGAACCCAACGCAGCGCGCGCCGCTAATGTTCAGAAAGCCATTGAAGCGGTCTTTGCAGAAACACCAATCTCGATTCGGGATCGCATTGAGGGTGACGTCAACGGGGATGGCCAGAACGATGTCGTTGCTCTTGTCCACTTATCACAACCGAATGCCGCAAGCGAAGTTAGATTATTGGTGCTGGCTGGTGGCGCCAACGACAGCTTCATGCCGCTGTCGGTGTCGGGGGAGTTCTGCAGCGCCAATAAGTTCTACGAAATTACAACGTCATCGGTGCAAAAATCTTTTGAGGTGAAAATTGTCGGGTCGGCTGATGCTACGCATATGGACAGTTTTACTTTGAAGTTCAGACACAACGCAAAACTAAATGACTTTGAACTTGTTGGTTGGGAAAACCTAAGCACTAACTATGACGAAGACGCAGTTTACAGAGAAAGCTTTAACTATTTAACGAAACTTGTCACCGTCTCTCGCCACCTCGGTAAAAATTACATTAAGCGACACACCACTGCAAACGGTACAGAAAGAATAACCAATTTTTCGCGTCGGTCGGCGAGGTACAAAGAGGTAAAGGTGCCGTTTAATTCTCCGAAAAACGCCATACTGCAGGGGTTTGACTGCTTTCAAAATGCTGCTAACAGCCCCGTGTACATTAGCGAAGATTTCAAAATTCAAAGACGATAGAACTTGCCAAATCGCGACCTGCCTTTGCACGAAGACGGCAGAAAAAAATTGGCCGCAAACTCAGATAATTGTTTATGGAA
Organism: Burkholderiaceae bacterium; assembly: GCA_019745005.1. Taxonomy (GTDB): domain Bacteria; phylum Pseudomonadota; class Gammaproteobacteria; order Burkholderiales; family Burkholderiaceae_D; genus Undibacterium. Next base: position 5,906 of record JAIETO010000139.1, on the reverse strand, counting down.
GCTCTGATTAAGAGTAGCGAGCGGTCAAAGTTTGAAGCGAGAAGCGCACCTGTACGAGAGTACAGCGAGCACGGTAGCCGGTGTCACAGGTACAAAATTTGGTCGCGCAGTAACTTAATCAGCGCTTCCATATTTTTGTTTGCCACGTTAGCATGCAAAGCAATCAAGTCAACGAAGCCCAAACGCACACCGTAAGGAGAGGCGCAAATGAGTAAAGTCACACCATTCCTGATGTTCAACGACCAACTCGACGCAGCCATTGCCTTCTACACCAGCACATTCCCCGATTCTGAGATCAAGAACGTCGCCCGCACTGGGGTGGATGGACCCATCACCTCTGCTGAATTCGTGGTCGGTGGTCAATCATTCATGGGATACAACGGTGGGTCGTACTTCACGTTCTCGCAAGGATTTTCGCTTTTTGTGAGCTGCGATAGTCAGGCCGAGGTTGACGAATATTGGAACAAGTTCGTCAATGCAGGCGCGACGCCTGTGCAATGTGGTTGGATTACCGACCAGTTTGGGCTCACTTGGCAGATCGTGCCGAAGCGTTTTATGGAGCTTATAAGCGATAAAAACCCAAAGAAGGTGCAGGCTGTGATGGACGCAATGATGAAGATGGTGAAACTCGACATTGCGGTGCTAGAGAGTGCTTATGATTCGGTGCAATGAGCACCAAGTCTATTCAACGCAACTTTAATCCGCAAAACTGCCAAATCAATCCCCTCTCGGTCTCATGAAAATCTATGCACTTTTGCCCATTTTTCTGTTTGTGTCGATACAGGCTTCTGCACAAGACTGCGTGCGACTAATATGCGCTAAAGGAGATGATTGTTCAATTACGCCGGCTCGGCTAACAGCGAAATTTCCTGCTGGTTTTGAAGTCACGTCAATTGGTAGCAACACGAAGATCGCAAGCCGTGGTGACGCTGGCACTCTAGAATGCAAACCCGTGAGTCACCTGACAAATGAGGTATCCCTAGATCAAATAAGCATCTACGGAAACTTGAAGATAGTTGGTAAGCTTCAGGCGACAGGCATTCTGAGATTCGAACCCAATGACGGTGGCGAGTTGGAGTTCAGACCAAACAAAGAAACCTTCAAGAACACTGGAAAGTTCTTCACACGTGCCTTTGAGCGAATTAAGCTGGATAGTGCGCAGCCATCGGTCGGAATAAAACCACCCAAAAATCTATCTAAAGCCGACTGTTGGCAGGCCAGCGCTACTGCGGAACTGTCAGACTTCTCGGTGACAATCGGCGACACCTCATCAGCAGGAACCTACGCGATGCGAGCACGAATCACAGAGGTCAAAAATTTCACTAAATGCACATGGGGCGGAGAATGATGTCGCGCCAATTTTTCGTCACTGACAAGCAGGAAGAGTAGGACGCTTCTCGCCCCGTGCGGCACGCAGCACATGACTGACTTTAGAATGAATTCCATAAGCCGGAGATACTAGTGAAATTGTTCGGATTAAAGTGTTTGCAAATTTTCTTTTTCGCTCTCCTCTTTGCCAATTCCACATTTTCGAAAGAGACCGATTCTAGGTGCAGCGACGAGATATACGACGCCGTTGGGCGACATTTAAAAATTGCTGCTTTCGCTCCTCGCAATCAGAATGGCATTGTCGTTTCTGAATCATGTAAATCGTGGCCGTACAAAAACAATTTAGTCTTGGCTGCATTTGCTTACGACACGGGCGTTGAATATGAAAAATCGCTATTCGTTGTTGTTTTGGACAAGCAAAACCTGCGAGTTATAAGTAGCTATAAAGACGTCATAGGTGAGGATGCGATTACAGAGGTAGGAGAGACCAGTTTGCGAATCGATACTGGCAAGTTCCAATTATCAAAAGACGCCAGAGCGTTCGGGCTTCGATTTACTAATTCCTCCAGAGGCCCAAGCTGTGGTGACGGCGCATCTTGGGATACTTTGACCTTGTTTGCTCAGGAAAAAAAGAAATTGCGGCCGGTCTTGCGAATGGATATGCAAAATCAAAAAGCACTTAGTGGATGCATTGGCAGTGCGACTGGCCACGATATATGGGAATACGGAAAAAAAGTGATTTCAATCGAGAAAACAATGAGCAATGGGTTTGCAGATTTACTCATTACCGAAACCATTACTGTTCATTCGAACACGGATGATATTCCAAACGACATCAACACCAGAGCAAGAATACACCGAAGCCTTGCAAAATATAATGGTAGAGAATATATCGAGTACCTTAGATGATGAAATCAATAATGTGCGTTTGTCTTAGGCGGGCTTTGGATGTTCCAATTAAGTCCTGCCGAAATTGCCTCTCAACGTCGTTTTAATAGCCCTTGGTTAGTCCACAGTATCGGCATGATGTCGATTGTATTTTTTGGCCTTTGTGGAGTATTTGGCGTTAAAAAAATGTTCGATAAAAAGCCTGGACTTATTTTAAGTGCGAGCGGCATAGTCGATAACTCTAGCGGTGTTTCAGCGGGGTTCATTCCGTGGCCAGAGATTGTGGGCTTTGACATATTTGAGGTGCAAAGGCAAAAAATGCTCATCGTCAAAGTCACTCATCCAGAGCGTTATATCGAGGTCGGCGGTTCCATGAGGCGCACGCTTAACAGGGTGAACTTTAAAATGTGTGGCAGCCCAATCGCGATCACGCCAAATTCATTACAGATTGGATTTAAGGAATTGCTTAGTGTATGCGATGCTTACTTTGCGAAATATGGAAAGTCGCCATAGCATTAAACTCGGCTTGGGGACTGGGCAAATAGCGATCTAATGGGTCAACATCTTTCGATCACTTGCACTTTCGTTACTGCACATTTCGCACCGTTTTTATTGACCTTACGCTTGGTATCTTTATGCGCAGCAAACCACCCCACCCCTTAGTTCGCTTTCGTTTAGCTCTACTTTGTATTGCGCTAGTAGCATGGGCGATTGGTTTCGCTGGCCTCGCTTTGCGTAAGGGCGACCCGACTTTTCCCGTTACGTCAGTGGTCGCCGCCGCGGGATTGATCTTTATTTGGACCAATGGCGTATTTTGGTGGCTAGAACTTCGATACCCTCATATTGAAGCTCTGCCGGGGCAATATGTCAGCCGCTCAGAACAATCGTCAGGTTTTATGAGGGCTTATTCAGGAGTCTTTTTCGCCCTTTATGCCCTTGTAGCAGTTTATGCCACCATTACCTGCTTTCAATTGATAGCGGATGCCTGAGCTTCTAACGCGAAACTGTGTGTATAGAACTATTTCTAATTCCGAATTTCTCTCAGCTCAATCGCCTAAGGAACGCACTCTCATGCTATCTATCCGTTCAACCTCATCAAATCGTGAACTCCGCATCTATCGGGGACAAGGTGGTTACTTCACAGTCGAGATCCTCGGGCATCGCGTCACTGCGCTTACCGAAGTTTGGATAGATGACGACGCTCTTTATCTCGGGCGCTTCTTCGTTGAACTGGGAGCCACTGTTGGGCCGTGGAAAGGTGCTAAGGAGTGGCATTCACCTGAAGATGATCTGAAGTTTTCTGTCACGTGCACGCCACTCGGCAACGTCACGTTCGACATCGCCCTCTCAGACAAGCCCGGCGCACCCGAAGAGTGGAGCGTTAACGTCGAGCTTGAAACAGAGCTTGGACAGCTCGAAAGAATTGGACGCGAAGCGGTCGAACTGGTGAATGCAAAAGTCGCCAATTAGCTCTTCTTTGGGCCAGCGAAACGCAACGACTAAGCTCGTTCCACGTCTTGTGGCACGAAAGTTCATTCAAAACAAAAATACGTCAAAAAATTGGAAGTTACACGCAAATTCAACATACTGTCAATTTTTTATTAATTTTCTGGCTATTTCCGCCTACAAATAAAGCGAAACAGAAAAATACTAAGCCAAGTATGCGGCTTTTCCACGAAACCTCATCTCGCGCTTAAATAAATCCCCTACCCCAACCAAACCCGTGCATTTCTAAACATGCGCATCCATGGTGAGTCTTCGCCCCAGCCTTCTGGGTGCCATGAGTGCAGTACGGTGCGGAATACGCGTTCTGCGTGGGGCATCATTACCGTGAAGCGGCCGTCGTCGTTGGTGACTGCCGTGATGCCTTGTGGTGAGCCGTTGGGGTTGAAGGGGTAGGCTTCGGTGGCGCTGCCGCGGTTATCGATGAAGCGCATGGCGACGTGGGCTTGTGCCAGATTGCCGGTGGCGCTGAAGTCGGCATACCCTTCGCCGTGGGCGACGGCAATCGGTGTTTGTGTGCCAGCCATGCCTTGCATGAAAATGGAATTCGATGGTGTGACTTCGACCATGGCGAAGCGGCTCTCGAATTGTTCAGATTTATTGCGCGTGAATTTGGGCCATGCGGTGGCGCCGGGGATGATGGCTTTGAGGTTGCTCATCATTTGGCAGCCATTGCAAATGCCTAGGCCGAAGGTGTCATCGCGGTGAAAGAAGTTGGAAAACTGCTCTGCCATCATGGCGTTAAACAAAATCGTTTTTGCCCACCCTTCTCCCGCACCCAACACGTCGCCATACGAGAAGCCACCGACGGCGATTAAGCCTTTAAAGTCCGCCAAACGTGCGCGCCCGCTGATCAAGTCGCTCATGTGGACGTCCACTGCGGCAAAGCCCGCTTTGTGCATGGCGTAGGCGGTTTCGATGTGGGAGTTGACGCCTTGCTCGCGCAGAATGGCGACTTTGGGGCGCACGCCGCTGTTGATGAAGGGCGCGGCGATGTCTTCTTGTGCATCGAAGCTTAATTTCGGCTGCATACCTGGGTCGTTCACGTCTGCGATGCGGGCGTACTCTGCGTCGGCACAAGCGGGGTTGTCACGCAAGCGGGCGATTTGCCAACTAGTTTTACTCCACACTTGGTGCAAACTGCTGCGCGTTTGGCTGTAGATTTGCTTAGCGTCGCGCATGAAGTCGATGCGGTCTTCGGCATTAACTTTGCCGATGATGTGGCTGCATGCGCCGAGATGGTGGGCGCGTAAAACGTCCATGACTTCTGAGCGTTGCGCCGTGCGTACTTGGATGACAGCGCCTAATTCCTCGTTAAACAAGGCGCGTAAGGTAGCTTCATTGCGTCTTTCTGCGACTTGGCCTGCCCAGTTTTTGGCGTCGCCCCAATCTGCCGCGTGTTCGCTTTCCATCGTCAAGATATCGAGGTTAATTGCCAAGCCAGCGCGGCCTGCAAAGGCCATTTCGCAGAGCGTGGCGAACAAGCCGCCGTCAGAACGGTCGTGGTAAGCCAACAAATGATTCGATGCATTCAGCGATTGAATTGCGGCGAAAAAGGCTTTCAAATCTTCTGCGCTATCCACATCGGGTGTGCTGTCACCAAGGGTTTGCATGACTTGGGCAAAGCAAGACGCGCCGAGGCGGTTTTTTCCTCTGCCGAGGTCAATCAAAATCAGGCTGGTATCGTCATCGCGCACCAATTGTGGCGTGAGCGAGCGGCGAATATCCACCACGGGTGCGAAGGCTGAAATGATCAGCGAAATGGGTGAAGTGACGGATTTTTTTTCTGCGTTATTGCCGCTGCCGTTTTGCTCTGAATCTTGCCACGTCGTGCGCATGGACAAAGAGTCTTTACCCACGGGGATACTAATGCCCAAAGCGGGGCACAGTTCCATGCCCACCGCGTGCACCGTGTCGTACAAGGCGGCATCTTGGCCGGGTTGACCGCAAGCCGCCATCCAGTTGGCGGAGAGCTTGATGTCGCTGATATCGCTAATCGCAGCAGCGGCAATATTGGTGATGGCTTCGCCCACGGCCATGCGGCCAGACGCTGCGGCGTTGATGACGGCAAGAGGCGTGCGCTCGCCCATGGCCATGGCTTCGCCCAAGTGGCCTTCAAAGCTCATGGCCGTCACGGCACAATCTGCCACCGGCACTTGCCACGGGCCCACCATTTGGTCGCGCAC
>JAIETO010000065.1 GCA_019745005.1 Burkholderiaceae bacterium | reverse complement strand
CAAGCCAGCCTACAAGGCGGCGCAGCGGCAAGCGGCAGACGCGTAGGCAAATTAGAAATCGGCGCACGCGCTGATTTCTTAGTGCTTGATGACCAGCATCCAAATTTACACGGTTTGAACACAAGCGCAGTGTTGAATACTTTCGTCTTTGTTGGCAACGACAAGCTAGTGCGTGATGTGTTTGTGGGGGGCAAACAAGTGGTCACGGAGGGAAGACATCACGCGCAAGAAAGCGTGGCAAAAGATTTTGTTGCTTGTATGCGGCAGTTGCGCGGGGCGTAGATTTTTGCATTAACGTGAGTGACTGCACAGACTCAGGAGCGTGGTGATTACGGACAAGGATTCCGCGCGTAACTTCACGCACGAAGACGCTTAGTCTAAATATTGAAAAACCTTGAAAAATAGAGGTCTTTTTTCAGAAAACACAAAAGATGACGACGCGAGTCTGCTTGATCTGCTTCATTTTGCAGTCTATTCGTGCGTTTGCGTTAAAGCTACTTGACCCTCATCGCTTCCTTTTTTCTTCAATGCTTCGAAGGCCTTTTAGGCTCCATTATTCGGGTTTCGTTCAATCATAAACTGAGTAAAAGCCAGAATTCTGGGCGGCGTCGTGTCGAGTTAACACAACGCCGTATAGATAACGATTTTTAATCGAAAACGTAACAAATGAATTATTTAGAAAATGGATTGGAGTTGATTGGCTCACCTTTTTTCGCACACTGTGGCGCGTTAGTTAAGCCCAAAGACAATAAATTACCCCCGTTAATAATGCATGTGTATTCCTTTTTGTTCGTAGCAATCAGATTTACGTAAGTATTTACGCCTTCAGTGCGGCGGCTCGTTATTGATAAATCAGACGCTTGATATCCTAGAACGCTCGAAGTCTCCAATTTAATTTTTTCGTCAGTGAGTACATTCGTACTACTAGCGATTGTTGAGCACCCAGTAATTCCATTAAGGGCTAAGCAGAGCAGTAAAGTAATAAAATTTTTGTTCATTTTAATATTTCCAGTTATTTAAAAATTTATAAAAACAGCTTTAATTTATCAAGCAAAACGTTGGTTACTTTTTTTAATGGGTGTATTTAGAACCCACTTCGAAATAAGTTCATTCCACAACTATTGCATGAGTGAAGCCTGCGGTGATCGGCAGCGTTACTTACCCCCCAACTGCGAATATTTCGTGCCCCACATTTTACGCAGCAAATACCATTACCTTTATTTGACTTGTTTTCTCTCGCCATATACTCATCAACAGTTGGCCAGTTTTTATAGGTTTGTCCGAGAAAGAACAATGCGATTGTACTGACGAAGTTCAGAAGTACTCCCAAAATAACCCATATCCACGGATTCCTAGCTTTACTTTTAGCCAAGAAAAAATTAATACATGGAAAAATCAGAAGAAATACAAAATTAATCAAAGTAGTCACACGATATCCACTGATGCAAAGTTAGCTTACGGGTCCTACGCCAGCATGGTCTGCATGACCAATTTATCTAGATGCCAACGCTTTTTCGATCTTTTTATCAGTTTTATACTGGCTCAGTGCGTAAACTGACCAAATTGCTGCCGGTACCCAACCAATAAGAGTTAATTGCAGCACGAGACAGATTACTCCGGCAAAAGGCCTGCCAATTGAAAAAAATTGTAGCCAAGGTAAGAAAATTGCTAAGAACAAACGCATATTTATCTCCGAATGTGTAATAGTATTATTGATTCTGTAAATGCAATAATGTTAAAAGAATATTGTCTTAACACCAAATTGCCTTCCTTGTGGTTTGATGGTCGACAACCATAATGTAACGAGGTTTTTTGAAGTTTGGTTGACATTATTTAAAAAAATAAAGTAATTTTTCCATGTTTTTTCATTAGCTGTGTTTAATAATTCAGTGGTGTTCTTTCTGGCTCAATACGACTATGGGGCTTGCGCTGAATTGGACTTTGTGTTGACATGAGGTTGTTTGCATAATTAACAATTGATGGGTGTCCTAACGCCCTCAACAAAGGCTAAAGAAAATTTCGATAGACTAAATCGAATCCTTTGCAGTCAAGTGAAACTTTGCCTAAAAATTAACTTCTTCCGCATATACATTGTTTGATTATTACCAAAATGTGATAATTTTTAAAAAAACGAATATGTTAGTTATTTTTAAATGAAAATACTAAACTTCAGGTAAGGGCAACCTGAAGATCATTCATTCGCCCATAACGAAAAAGGAGATTTTCATGAAAGACATTTTCTACTTTGAGGACATGTTGACCCCAAAGATCATCACGTTTGTATACTGGCTACTCTTGCTTTTTTGCGTTGTTTCAGGACTTGGTACGATGTTTGGTGGATATGGAGGACCGTCATTTGGTGGTTTTCTTGCGGGTCTTGGAATAATGATTGGTGGAGCAGTGGGGGCAAGAATTTGGTGCGAGTTATTGATCGTACTTTTCAAAATTCATGAAAATATAAAAAAAATTGCAGATAAATAGACCATGTGAAGAGAACCATATTATGAAATATTCATACGCCTTAAAATTTGGTGCTGCCTTAATAGGGTTTGCTTCATTGGTTGGCTGCGCTAAGTCGCCGGAATCGGTTGTAGAAAGCTTTTATCGTGCACTTGGGGCAGGCGAAATAACTGAAGCAAAAAGTTATTTGTCAGCAGAGATTTTTTCGTTACTGGGCGAAAAAAAATTGACTGCGGCCTTAGCTTCTGAGACAGAGAAAATAAAAGCTTGCGGTGGAGTCGCAAGTGTCGTCACCAAATTACAGGGCGAGGGTGAGGTACGTTTTGGGACGACAAGTGTAACTTTTGGTGGTAATTGCCAACCCAGAAACGAGAGAACAAAGCTCATCCAACAAGATGGTAAGTGGAAAATCTCTGCTAATAAGTAACACAGCGCGTAGAAGTGTGCTTTGCACACTTATTTTTATTTGCGGTGTTTGCTACCGCACGCCGATTGAGTCCATTCCGGTAGCAAGTTCCGTCATTGTTAATCTTTCATTGGTAAAGAATGGGGTTGCTGACGGCGACCTCGTTTTTCGATCCGGTCGAGACATGATGAGTCGAATAGTTCTTTCACAAGGCGAGGCATCAAGATTCTCGCACGTGGGAATAATGCTAGTGATGAAAACTGGTGTCTTCGTCGTACATGCCGTACCAAGCGAAGGAGGTTCATCTGGTGGTGTTCTGATGGAGCCACTTTCAGTATTCGCGTCGTTAGATAGCGCCTCAGAAATAGGTTTTTATCGGTTAAAAGACGTTAGAGAGGCAACCAGAAGTAAAATTCGTGCATATGCGCTCCGCCAGCTAGGCAAGCCATTTGACGATAGTTTTTTATTGAGCGACGAATCGAAACTTTACTGTACTGAATTGGTGATACGAGCATTTGAATCAGGTGGCGTAAATATTGAATCTTCCGTAGATAAAATTAAGGTAATGCTGATTGCAGAACCTGTAGTGCCACCTGATTACTTACGCCGCTCATTACTCTTGGAAGAGATTACATTCAAGGCCGAATCTCGAAGTGCCTCACAAAGACATTAAAACCGCGCAACCTAAACGGCCGAGTTGAAATGTTCGCCTTCCGAATACCGAAAAACTGGATGGTGCGAAAAAATGCTATCACGATGCTAAAATGCATGCATTGACATCAAATAAAAAAGGTGAGATCAATGGCATCTGTCACTGTCCGTAATTTGCCTGACGAAACGCATCGCGCGCTACGTGTGCGTGCGGCCATGCATGGGCGTAGCACCGAGGCGGAAATTCGCGCCATCCTTGAATCCGCAGTCAGGCCAGCGAGCCGCGTCAAGCTCGGCACCATGTTGGCTGAGATTGGTCGTGAAGTGGGCGGCGTTGAGCTTGAGATTAAGCGCGATCAAACACCAACCGAGCCGGTCGATCTCGCATGATCTTGCTCGATACGAATGTGGTTTCTGAACCATTGAAAGCGAATGGCGATCTCAACGTGCTTGCTTGGATTGATGCGCAAGTTATCGAAAGCCTGTATCTCTCCACCATCAGTGTGGCGGAGCTACGTTTTGGCGTTGCTGCGCTTCCAGATGGCAAGCGTAAAGAGTTGTTACAAACCAGCCTAGAACAACGCATCTTGCCTTTGTTTTTAGGGCGTATGCTCGCATTTGATGAGCCAGCCTCACTTGCCTACGCAAAGCTGCGCGCCAGTGCCCGCGCCGCTGGGCAGGCGATTGCGCCAACCGACGGGTTCATTGCCGCCATCGCTGCAACGCACGGATTGGCGATTGCCACTAGAGATACTTCTCCATTTCTAGCCGCCGGGCTGAAAGTCATCGACCCTTGGGCTTGGCGCGGTTGATTTGTAGGGCGGGTGCAACCCGCAGTCCTAAAATTCAAATCGAAAGCAAGTCACATCGACTTGGTGTGATCTTCAATAAGAATCTCTATACTCCCAACTTATTTAATATTTTCATCCAAATTCCGCTTTAATTGAAAGCATCTACGGAAATTACTCATAAGAGTATCAAAAATATTGGTTTAAACCTTAGCATGAAACACCCGCAAACGCCGAGCCGCATCTCGTATCATGTTCTCGGTACTTTCCCAATCGACACAGGCATCCGTCACAGAACAGCCGTACTTCAGTTCCGATAAATCCTGCGGGATTTTTTGGTTGCCGGCGTGGATGTGTGACTCGATCATCAGCCCAACAAGCGATTGACAGCCGTTGACGATTTGGCCGATCACGTCCGCCATGACTAAGGGTTGTAATTCTGGTTTTTTGTAGCTGTTCGCATGTGAGCAATCCACCACAATATTGGCGGGCAGTTTGGCTTTGGCCAGCGCTTGTTCGGCCATAGCTACGGAAACGGTGTCGTAGTTGGGGCGTCCATCGCCGCCGCGTAGCACGACGTGGCCGTGCTGGTTGCCACGGGTGCGCACGATGGCCACGTTGCCGTCTTGGTTGATACCCAAGAAAGAGTGCGGGTGAGATGCCGACAAGATGGCGTTGATCGCAATCCCAATATCGCCGTCGGTGCCGTTCTTAAAACCAACAGGCGTGGATAAACCCGACGACATTTCCCTGTGTGTTTGCGATTCTGTCGTGCGTGCGCCGATGGCGGTCCAGGCGATTAAATCGCCCAAATATTGCGGCGAGATCGGGTCGAGCGCTTCGGTGCCAGCGGGTAGACCTAGTTCTGCGACGTCGAGCAAAAACCGGCGCGCTTTTTCCATGCCTTGGTCGACGCGAAATGAGTCGTCCATAAACGGGTCATTGATATAGCCTTTCCAGCCCGTGGTGGTGCGGGGTTTTTCAAAATATACGCGCATCACCAACAACATGCTGTCTTTCACCTCTTCTTGTAAGGCTTTGAGACGCCGCGCGTAGTCAAGTCCGGCCACTGGGTCGTGAATTGAGCAAGGGCCAACCACGACGAAAATACGCTGATCTTGCCGCTCTAAAATACGCCGCAAGGCTTCGCGACCTTGCTCGACCACTTCCGCCGCATGGTCTGACAAAGGTAGGCGCATATGCAATTGCAACGGCGTGGGCATGGCGTCAAACGAGGTGACGTTGATATTTTCGAGTTCACTGTGGTTCATCATTAAAAATATTTGTTTGGAATTAGAAAGACAATAAAGGGAGATGCGGTGGATTTTGGTTGAATTCGCTCACATTATCGCTTATGTTGGCGGGGCGTTCCTGTAAAGGCGTTCAGTGTTTTTTAAGGCGGAACTAAAATGGCAAATGCCGCTCAAAGTCAGGACATGTTCGTTTCTAATGGTGTGCCATGAATAGAAAATTCTTAAGTCGCCAAATAATGCCCTGCCAGAAAGACGGGCAAGCATAGCGAGCAAAGTAAATACAAAAGTCGTCATCAAAATAGAGATAACAATCGAGAACAAAATGCTAAAAAAATTACTACGTGTCGGTTTCTTTTCATTGAGCTTGTTAGGCGGCCTCGCTTGCGCGGCAGGTGCAGATGCAGGTGTTTCTAGTGCCGCCTCCGATCTTGCCAGCCGCCGTGCTGCGTTGGACGCTTTGCTCAAAGAGCAGTGGGAATACAGCCTTAAGCGCAGCCCCGAATACGCGTCGATCTTAGGTGACAAGCGCTACAACGACAAGCTGAGTGACTTCTCGCAAGCGGCAATTGATGCTGACCTGAAAATGGAAAGAGAATTTCTGAAGCGTTTTGAGGCGATCAATACCAAGGGCTTCCCTGAGCAAGAACAATTGAACAAAGACCTGATGGTAAGGCGCTTAAAAACTTCGGTTGAGGCGCAGCGTTTTCAAGAATGGCAAATGCCCGTGCTACAAAACTCCGGCATTCATCTTGATTCCGCTGAGTTGGTGGCCAGCCTATCGTTTGTTACGGTAAAAGACTATGAAGACTACGTGGCGCGCTTAAAGCAATTGCCTACCGCCTTCGATCAGGTTGCAGCACAAATGCGCAACGGCGTTAAAAATAAGCTGATGCCGCCGCAATTCTTGCTGGGCAAAATCGCGCGCCAATGTGATGACATCGCGGCCTTAGCCCTAGATGCGTCGCCTTTCACACAACCTTTGAAGAAATTCCCAGCTGAATTTTCTGAAGCAGACAAGCAACGTTTAAGTGCGGCGATTAATGATGCCGTCACAACTTCTGTTGTGCCCACCTACAAAAAATTTGCGCAGTTTGTGCGTACTGACTACGAACCATACGGCCGCAAAGAGGTCGGTTTGTGGTCTTTACCAGATGGCGCAGCGCGGTACCAATTTCATGTGAAAAATTCCACCACCACCAATATGAGCGCGGAAGCGATACATCAATTGGGTTTGCGTGAAGTCAAGCGCATTGAAGACCAAATGCTGGTGGTTGCTAAAAAATTAGGCTTCAAAGACTTGAAAAGTTTTAACGCGGCCAATTTGACGAACCCTGCATTGCATCCGAAATCACGCCAAGAAATTTTAGATTTGTATGTGAAATACACGGATCAAATGTATGCCAAATTGCCTGCGTTATTCGGTCGCCTACCAAAAGCCAAAGTCGTCGTGATGCAAGTTGAGGAATTCCGTGAGAAAGAAGCGGCAGGCGCTTCGTACAACCAAGGCACGCCTGATGGAAGTCGCCCTGGCCACATCATGGTGAATACAGGTGATTTTGAGAATCGCTTAACGCTGTCAATCGAAACCACGACCTTGCATGAAGGCGTGCCCGGTCACCACATGCAAATCTCGATTGCGCAAGAACTGGAAGGCTTGCCGCCGTTTCGTCAACAGGGTGGCTACACTGCCTACGTAGAAGGCTGGGCTTTGTACTCTGAGCGTCTAGGAGAAGAACTCGGGTTCTACCAAGACCCGTATAGCTATTACGGCCATTTGCAGGATGAAATGCTGCGCGCGATACGCCTAGTGGTGGATACGGGTTTGCATTACAAAAAATGGAATCGTCAGCAAGTGGTGGATTTCTTCCATGATCATTCAGGCACGGAAGAAGTCGAAGTGCAAAGCGAAACGGATCGCTATATCGTTTGGCCCGGCCAAGCCTTGGGTTACAAAATCGGGCAACTGAAAATTATTGAATTACGTGAGTACGCAACCAAGCAATTGGGCAAAAAATTCGATATTCGTGCCTTCCATGACGAGATTTTAGGCGCAGGCGCTTTGCCTTTGGATGTGCTTGAACAACGCATTCGGGCGTGGGTAAAAGCCAAAAAATCGGCATAACTGCGGGCTATTCCTCGATAAGTAGGTGTGGCGATAAAGCTGTTGTCGGGCTGTTAATTTTTCGCCACATCTGCCAATTTCGCGAGTAGAATCATTGCACCTTGGAGATCTTTGCACAATCGTAGCGAGTGGCCGAAGTTTGAGTTGAGAAGCGCACCTGTACTTCGGTACAGCGAGCATCGTAGCGAGTGTCGCAAGCTCAAAATTCGGCAACGCAGTAGATTGTGCAGAGGTCTTCAATTTGGGTTACCACATCAGGAGGCAACATGGGTGCATTTGCAATGCCGGTGTACATGGTCGACTTTACCCCTAAAACCATCGCGGCAATTTTGTCGCCTGATAGTATTGCAGGGTCTGAGGTAGAGCTGGATGTGTATGACCGAAACGATGTCAATATCAAACTAGGCGCTAAGGGTCAGCGCATTAAGGGCGACGAAGACATGTTCCGTATTACCGTCGATACGGAAGGCAAAAACAATCAGCACGATTGGAACTTCACGATCTTGCGCGATTCAGCTGACCGCAGTCGCCGCAAAAAATAAACACCGTTCGGGCGAAATCAGCCCTGCCAAGTGCGCTGTAAGCCTGTATCTGTGTGTATCCAACCACCCTTCGCTGTGGCGCGGTAATAGTAGCCCACGCCGCCTTGGCGGAAGCTGCGGATTAATTCCCCAAGCACCTCTTCATGCAAATGCGCGATGCGGATGTCGGCTGCACGGCCTTCTAAATGCAAAGATTTTCTGGCTGCTGGCACGCCTTCCTCGATCAAGCGTTGGTTAGATTCAGGTGTGCGATAGCCGGATAAAATTTCTAAGGGTTTGGTCATGCCGAAGCGCGCGATAAACGCTTGCGTTGCCCACAAAGTCTCCAGTAATTTGGGGTCGATGCGCGCCGATTTTTTGCCGTTCACATCACGCAGTAAATGGCACACTTTGTCATAGGCAGAGTCAATTACATCACCATCGCGCCAATACAACACTTGCAGTCGTTCGCCGCTGGCTGGGCGCACTAAATCTAAGGTACGAGGCTTGAGCCAAAAATCGATATCCAAAGATTGTGAATCGAATAGATCGGGTGGTGGCGCAAGCTTGGATTTGCTCGCTGGCTCGTCGGCTAAGGTAAAGAGGTGTTGCGTGCTGACCAAGCCTGCTGCCGTGAGCAGCACGCTGTGTTTCAGAAATGAGCGACGATTTGCCATGATAGTGTGCTGATTACCTTCTTTACTTCTTGAGAATTTTATCAATCGCATTCATGCGCAAACGCGCTGCTTGCGGAAAATCGCGCCCAAGCAAGGGTCGCAAATACGCATGAAAGGCGTCCGTCACGCCCGTGCCGCTGGCATTGATAAACGCATCCTCCATGACTCGCGTTTTCCCCGCCACGGCTTCAAGGGCGATGAGATCGTAGTTCACGGCATAGTCTCCCGTGCGACGAATTGCAACAGAGCCGCCACGCGAATCGCTCCGCGTGCCTCGCAGCGCAAATTGCACTGCTTTTTCGCCCACTTCGCGCGCCTCGTGTTGGTCGACATCAGACACACAACCAAGGAAGGAGCGCTGCAGATAACCGAAGGTATCACCGCGCACGCGTTTGATGCCTAGTTTGCTCTTAATTTCCTCGCACAATAAATCAGCCAAAGCGCCCGTACCCGACAATTGCACGTTGCCATGCGCGTCTTTCTCCACGTCTTTCGACAGCAAGCTAATAATCGCCGTGCCACTCGCGTCGTGTATGCCTTCTGAAACAGCAATCACGCAGCGTCCGTATTTGTCGTAAGTGGTTTTGACATCGGTCAGAAATTGCGCAATATCAAAAGTGCGCTCTGGCAGATAAATCAAATGCGGGCCGTCATCAGGAAACGTTTTTGCCATGGCCGCTGCGGCGGTGAGAAAACCTGCGTGTCGCCCCATCACCACGCCGACATATACACCGGGCAGAGAGGCGTTATCCAAGTTCGCACCCGCAAACGCTTGTGCCACAAATTTTGCGGCGGATGGAAACCCCGGCGTGTGGTCGTTGCCCACTAAATCATTGTCGATGGTTTTGGGAATATGAATGCAGCGCAAGGGATAGCCAGCTTGTTGCGCCGCTTCGCTAACGATGCGCACCGTGTCTGACGAATCATTGCCACCGATGTAAAAAAAGTGCCCAATCTCATGGGCGCGCAACACCTTAAAAATCTCAGCGCAATATTTTTCATCCGGTTTGTCGCGCGTAGAGCCAAGCGCTGAAGAGGGCGTGTTTGCCACTTGCTCCAGATTAAAATTGGATTCTTGGCTCAGATCGATCAAGTTCTCATCCACAATGCCGCGCACGCCAAAACGCGCACCGATGACTTGTTCAATCTGCGCAAAACGGCGCGCTTCTTGTACCACGCCGACCATCGACTGGTTAATCACGGCGGTGGGTCCGCCTCCTTGTGCGACTAAAATCTTGACGGGGGGCATGAGATTCTCCTGTGCTTTGGTTCGCTTCTAGTGGTGCGCTTATGTTGCCACTGCTGGCACTCACAGGCAAGGCTAATTTCCGGTAATCTTCGTCTCTCATGCTTCCTTTATTCGAGTCAACAAAACGATGTTAAGCACAGCGCAAATTCAAGAATTCCAACAGCAAGGCTTTTTGGTCTTACCCCAATTGGCGAGCACGACCTATTGCAACAGCGTGATGCAGTTAGCGCTGGATGCGCTGCGCGAGCACACCGCGCCCATCGAGTACGAAGCCGATACGGGCTATGCGGGCGCGCCCAGTTCGCGCGACGCAGAGGGTGGGTTGACTGCGCGTCGCCTGTTGCGTGCAGTGGGGCGTGACGATCTATTGATGAACTGGGCACGACAACCACTACTCGTAGAGAACTTGCGTCAACTTTTGGGCGAGCAGGTCGTGCTATCTCAGGCGCATCACAATTGCATCATGACCAAGCAACCGCGTTTCTCTAGCGTCACAGGTTGGCATCGCGATAGTCGTTATTGGCAATTCGCGCGCGCTGAACTTGTTTCAGTATGGTTGGCCTTGCGTGACGAAACACCTGAAAATGGCTGTTTATCTGTGCTGCCCGGCTCGCACCGCTGGGCGATACAGCCTGAACAGTTAGACGCCGCGCAGTTTTTGCGACCTGACCTTGCAGAAAACCAAGCGCTGCTGGCGCAGGCAAAAACAGTGGCCTTGCGGCAAGGCGACGTTTTATTTTTCCATAGTAATTTGTTTCATGCGGCGGGGCGCAACCAAACGGCGGAAACCAAATATTCCTTCGTGCTGACCTACCGCGATGGAGATAATTTACCCGTTGCGGGTTCGCGCTCAGCGAGTGTGCCGGAAGTTGTTTTGTAATTAGCTTGTGTTTAGATTGCGTGTTGACGAAAATGAATACTCACATTACCAAGAAAAACCTCTCAACACAGAGACACAGAGGCACAGAGGAAAAGCAAAGACAAGGAACAGTGGTTTTTCTCTCCGTGGCTCTCTTTCATAGCCTCGCTTTAACTATGCGTTGAAAGATTTTGATCCCTATCAATAACAATAAATTTCATCAGCATCAAGCCTTAGCATCGTTTTAATCTTTTAATACTGCACGATGTATATTTTCAATGCGCTTATATTAAAAGCGTAAAAGCCAAGATATTTTTGTAAATTTAAGGGGTATATGTTTTTTGCTCTTAAGCTTCATTGAGAACGCGTGATAAAGTTGATCTTGCAGTTACGCGTGACTAAATTTTCAAGCCTTAGGAGCCGTTCATTTAGCTGGATGGTTTAGATCGTCTCCGGCTTAGCAAATGTTGCTGCGCTAGTTTGAAGGTTCCCATGCGAAGCTGAGTTTAAGTTTTGTTGGGGCGAAGAGGGCATCGTTGGGGTTTGCTCTTCTTCTGCTCTTGCGAGGGCTTTGATTTTTTCGCTGGTTAGGCGCGAGTTGTCGTGGCTCCATCCTGGTGATTTAAAAATATAGCGAAGCGCATCGCCCCATGTTCGACTTGTGCGGACATCGCGCCAAATCTCTATCCACTCTCTAAATACGATGGTAAAAGGGTTGTTTGAGTTCATCTGATGCACTAAGCCATAGCGGCAAGCATCGTCAGCTTTTTCTGCGACATAGGTGCCAAACAGACGATCAAAAATCACTGTCACCCCACCGTAATTGGCGTCTAAATATTGCGGGTTAATCGCATGGTGTACGCGGTGGTTCGAGGGGGTATTCAGGATGTTTTCTAACCAACCCAGGCGCGGCACCAGTTCCGTATGTAACCAAAATTGATACAGTAAATTCAGCACCAAGGCGATGCTGATTGCTTGCGGTGAGAAGCCTAAAAATAGCAGGGGCACGTAGAACAGGGCGGCACCCGTGATGGCGCCCGTCCAGCCGATGCGGTAAGCGCCCGACAAATTAATGTGTTGCGGCGAATGATGCACAGCGTGGTTGGCCCAAAACCAACGGCATTCATGCATGGTGCGATGCTGCCAGTAATAAAAGAATTCAATGCCGATAAAAAGCAAGACAGGTCCCCACCAGCTTGTCATATCAACCGTGAAAAAACGCCACTGCCAGAGGCCAGTAAAAAGCCCGGCAATGAGCCCCGCCGTTGCTAAACCGCTCAAGCGTTGGCCAATGGCAATCGCGACCGAGGCAAGGCTCTCGCGCCACGGGTAACTCTGCTTGCGCCATAGCAATATCGCCGCCGCTTCTAAGGCCGCGATGCTCATTAGAATGGGCAGAACATACATCAACATTGAACGATTCATTTCCATCTTCTTCTCCATTTTTCTGGCTTTGGCCTAGCGCTTAGCTATGCAACTAATGATTGGCCAAAGCCAGCTTTCTCCGCGTTACAAATTATTTCTTGCACGGAATGCTGTTGCCGCTTGCGTCGGTACACGTGCCGGTATGTGTGACGCCAGTGTCTTTTGAATACGATGTTGCGCCGTTGTAGCTATTGCCATTTGCATCGCTAGCTTGCGTCGTGCGCGATTGGGTAATTGTGCCATCAGCAGTTTTTGTTGCGCTGCCTTGGCTTGTAATGTTTCCTTTCGCGCCGCTGGCACTCGCGCTGCTGTCGTGTTGTACTGCGCCATCTGCCGTACGCGTGGTTTTGCCGCGTCGGCTGGCCAGACCACCATTCGCAGTTTGCACTTGTCCGCCACTGCTTGCAACGCCGTTGCCTGCGCCATCGGTTACGACACCTGAGGCACGTTGGAATTTTGTGCCATTCGGCCCCGTGCCCGCATTGGCAGAGCCAGCAGTAATGCCACCGTTGGCGTTTTGCTTGTGAAAGCGTCCGCCTTCGGCTTGGGCGCTGCTGGCTACAAATGTTGCGCTAATAATCACAGCGCTGATGGTCAAACCTAATGATGTTTTTTGCATGATATGGCTCCAAGGTAGTTAAGGTTTTAAGCAGAAGTGCTAAACCGTGAGGCCATCTTAGGTGTCAAATGTTAATAAATTGCGACAACAATCAGGCACTTCATGTCCAAACATTGCAAATTTGCGCCTTTGTAATGGTTTGTCATAATTTCGCAGATGTAATTCCATTTCTAAATCAATACTGTCGTTGTTGCCTTCGCCTTGCCGTGCCACAGCACTGTCAGCGGCTCGTCGCATAGACACAATTGATTTGGAAATGGAATAAGTTCTTCGCCCATTTACATGGCGGGCATAAGATACGCACACTGATCGAACAATCGAAGGAAGCAGCTTACTTATGGAAGA
>JAIETO010000165.1 GCA_019745005.1 Burkholderiaceae bacterium | reverse complement strand
AATTTTCTAATATTTCACAGCCCATTTTACTTACTGGAAATGTGTAATCTTCGCCATTTTTTGTGTCGGTATATGTCACTCGCTTGAGTTCAAAATCTACTTGGGACCATTCCACGTTGGCGATATCAATTGATCGTCCTGCTTGCAACAAACTAAAAAGAATATAGGACGACGCAATCAAATTAGTTGCGCGATATTTTTCAATTGCCGACCACCAGTCAGCGATTTCCTCCTTTTGAAACTCTACGTGGCGCGTCCGCTTATTTGTTGCCTTCCAACGCTTGTAGACAGTCAAGACTTCTACTGGATTTCTGAAATTCTCCTTTTCGTCCAATTGAAGCCGGGGAATGATGAAGTTATAGGCAGAGTTCAAAAGCGTGAAGGCGACTTGATGTGTTCTTACAATTGGTGCTATTCCTGTTTTTGGCACTTTCGTAGGCAGTGCCACTGCGAAACAATCAAACCGATCAAGAATCTCTTCTCTTGATATTTGACGAAATGGACGACTCATCCAGTTGTCTAGTTGGATTTTTTTATCTATGCTCCACTCGTTATTGATGTTCTTCAGCAAAGTAATCTCTCTCGCTCCCATGTAGTCAATGCATGACTTCATGGACTGCAATGTGCCGGGCTTTCCACCCTTTTCTTTAATGAGATGTTGTTGCTTATACTCTTCTAGTAACCAGCCCAAAGTTTGGCTCTCTGCTTGAGCTTCTTTTTTGTGTTTTTCGCTGATTTCTTTTTTTACCTGATTGGGATCAATGCCTTGGGCAATTTTTGCAAGTTCTTGCTGTGCAAGACTTCTAGCCTGATCTACCGTTAAATGCCCATAGCGTCCGAGCGTCACACGCTTAGGCACACCATACGGTGTCCGCTTATAAACAATAAAAGTTTTGCTTGCCGCGCCAATGCGAATAGCGAATCCTGGCAATTGTGTATCGTGAACAGTTTTCTGCTTATCGGGTGAAAACGGCAACCGATCAATTTCGCTTTTGGTAAGTTTTACTTTATCTGGGAACTCATACATAACAATATCCTTATTCAAGATTAGGCTACGCATAGGCTACACCACAATGGCAAACAATGGCAACCAACGGAAATCAATAGAAACCACTTAATCCATTAAAATCAATAAGTTACATAATAAAATTATTTTCTCATAGAGCCAAAAAATATGGGAAACAATGATTGAAAATCCTTGTGTCGGTGGTTCGATTCCGCCCCGGGCCACCAAGGAATACATAGTAAAAATAAGGGCTTACAGCGATGTAAGCCCTTATTTTTTTACTCGTCAGTTCTACAATTTTCCGTTTAGTTCTACAATTCTCAAAATATGACGCGATTAATTCGAGATCAAAGTTGTTTTTTGCGGCACCATTCTGTCTAAAGAGATTCATTGTCTTATGAGGACTACCATGTACACTAAACTGCAGCTCTTTAAAATGTTAACAAGTGGGGCATCAATATTTATTGGCCTTTTTGCTGCATTTTTATGGTGGAAAGCTTCGATTGTAGAAATTCCAGTTGAGGAGCAATCCAATACGGATGGTGTATTGCCAGCGCAAATAAGTGTTGTGTCAATAAATGGAAAAGAGATTGACCCGTTTAAGACGGCAAGTGAGCAATCAAAGTGGAACAAATGGGCTGCACAAGCATCTGCCGGAGCCGCATTTTTACAAGCTATTGTTTGGATGCTTCCAGATTAGCCGACCGAGCCAACGTGAAGGGTCAAGCGAAATCACTAGCACGTTGGGTATGGATTTTTTCTCAACTTAAACCCGCTTCGAAACTCGCCTAAGTGGCCTTACTAGTTCACCAATTCGATCCCGGGTATAAATTTCTGTAGTTGTGCGGTTTTTATGTCCAAGTAATCTTTGAGCATGCGCCAAATCTTCCGTGTCGGTCGCAGCCTTTGCACGCAAGTCACGGAATTGGAAGTTAACCCCTGCTTCTTTTCGCGCCTTATCAAATCTTGAACGCAGCGCGAAATAGGTCAAATGATGTCCGCTTGAATCTTGCAAAAGCGATTTGTTCACTTTATCTCGAGGTCGCGCCATAATCCGCGCGATCACTTCCTTAAGCTCACCCTCAATAGTAATTCTCAGTTTCTTACCTGTCTTGTTTTGTGCGATCGATAAATTGTCATCGGCGATATCAGCTACAACGATTTTGAGCACGTCCGCCGGTCGCTGGCCGGTACACAATGCCAAGTCCATCGCATCTTGAACCGTTGGGTGCGCAACCGACCACACGGCGGTATATTCCTCGTCCGATACGTACCGGTCGCGTGGCTTTTCTTTGAAGCCTTTAATGCCGATACAAGGGTTCGTTGAGTCCGTATAGCCCCAAGCCCTAGCATGATTAAAAATCGTGCTAAAAAGTGCCTTCTCGCGGTTTGCACGTACCTTTGATTTTTCTCCTCGCATTCTCAAATACTCGGCAATATCTCGCGGCCTGATTTGGTCAATCGGGAGCTGCCCAAAGACATCAACCAGAAGTACGGCGTATTGGGTGTAGTCGCGTTGTGTGTGCGCTCTGAGGCTCGGTAAAACTTCCCGCAGATACCGACTCGTAATTACCGCAAAGGTTTTATCGTCTTCCTGAATTTCGTCGCTTTCCAACTCAGCCCATTTCAACCTAGCTTGATTGAGGTCTTTTCCCAATGCCGTCCATTTGCGCGGCGCCACGCTTGAAACATGGTAATAGCCACCCTTTTTCATGTGCATACGCACGGGCAAGTTCAAATTCGTGGTTCTCTGGCGAGCCATCGTTTTAACGGCTTCTCTGTTGGTTTATTGCTTGGAAGTTAGGTTTAACCAAGTGTTGAACTGGTTTTTCTTCCTGCCTAGCACTAGCCCCGCCTAGACGGGATTCAAAATAAGAACGTGCCACCTTTGGGCGTTGCTTCGATGTGACCTCAAATTTCCAGCCGTGACTGCGTAACCAGTCGATTTGTCGGCAGTTGTATTTGTAGCCGGTCAGTTCAACCAGTTCTTCGACTGTTAGGAACATGATGCAGCCTCCTCGATAATTTGATGCTCAGCACGTGCCAACATACCTGTAACGAAAACTCGTAGTTCTTCTACTTGAAGCATCATTGGTTCGACTAGATGGTCGAGTAATTCCACGCATACCTCCAAATTCACTGCACGGCTTCCACTGTTGACGCTTTGTTGGCAAATATCATTCAGGGAAGCAACCGCGAGCAATTGCTTTTCCAATTGGTCGATTTTTTCTTTAACGATAGTAATTGTCATGGTGTGTTTTCCTTTTTCTCTTAAGTGGTTCAAGCGTTTTTTTGAAGCGTATTGGTGTCAGGTGAAACGGGCTTTCCGAACTGAAAACGCATCACATCGGCGGTATTCAAGCGCTTCATCATTTGCCCTATGTGTTCGTGCATTGATTCCAGTTCCTTGGTCACTGCGTTGGTTTTGTACATTTCTCGAAGGCGCGTGTTTTCGGCTTGCAGTTCTTCATACTGCGAACGGGCTTTCGATAGTTCGATTCGTACGGCGTTAAGCTCACTAAGCACAGCGCGATTGAAATACAAGTCACTTGGCGAATATCTGATTTCTGGATGCTTATGAGAGCAAAGCAACGCCTCGCCGTCTTGATAGTCAATATAGAAATCATGAAAGCCCGGGCGCGACAAAAAATACTCAGGATCTTGAAGGGTCGAATGCAGCATCCACCACATCGAAAAAGAAATGGGCGTTTTACCCGTTTCCCAATTCCTAAGCGTGCGCTCGCTGACACGAATAATTGATGCAAACTGCTCGCGATTCATCAACAAAAAATGCTCGCGCCAGTGCTGTATATCCGAGGGCAAAACGCCTTGAGGGCGCATCGAATATTTGTAGCGCTCTAAGATGTGCTGTTGCGCCAAAGTTCCTGCATTCCACATGGCGACCTCTTTGTAACGTGTGGGATTCGTCACGTCATAATCGGCCTTGATGTTGACAGCAACGAGCGGTTTCACTTTGTAAGTGGCGAGCATGCGTGCCAAGAACTCTTCGCGTGTTTCGCGTCGTTTCTTCACTTGGTCGCTTGGTGCGGCCTTAGCGCTTCCCTTCGCACGTTTCGCTTTGATATTCACGAGCTTTTTACTAAGGCTCCCAATGAGGCCTTGGCGCTCACCAGCCGCCCTTAGCTCAGCTTTCTTTTCTTCGGAATACTTTGGCATGGTCTACTTCCTTTCTTGTTCTAGGCTGCTTTCAAAACCTTGAGGCGTAGTTGCCCACGCTAGAGGCTTCAAGCGTTTTAAATTTCTATGGCTTAATGATTAATTTGATGCGTTGGCGAGAAAATCGCGTTAATGCATCATCGGCATGACCGAATCAACATCGCATTCGGTCAAAAATAGTGTCTTTTGAAAACTGTTTTTCCATCCAAAACGGTATCGATGCCGAATCGTCGTCGATACCGCCCGTACAGTTATTTACACGAGTCCAAGTAGAATCAAACCCGGATTTTTTGAGAATCGCTTGTGCTTGCGCTTGACCGCTTGAATCGATTGTTTTCTTATTCTTTGCTGCGCCTTCAACTGGTGTCCACGTGTAGCGCGTTGATTCATACACCTTTTTCGGTGCGTCAGCGGAATAGATGCCTACAGGTTTCTCGCCTAGTGGCTCGCCATAGCGATTTGGTGTGTCGTAGTGAACTTTTGCGAGCTTGATGGTCGCGTGTTTCCTCGGCATTGCAGCGCCGCCACTAGCTGATAGAAAAGCCGCATAATTAACGCGCTTTTCTCCCCCTTCACTTGTTATCTCTTTATTTGCGGCGTGCCACGCTGCCTTAACATGCTCTGGTGCGTCTCTCAGCGCATTTAATGGGATTCTGCGCAGTTCACGCCAAACCGTAACACTCCCCGCCCCAAAGTCTTGAAATTGACGTATACCGTGAGTTTTCGCCCACGCCGTGACACGTACGCTCGCGGTAAGCGCAAGTTCCCCGGTTAAGTCAGTTTCCAACTTATAACCATCAATGTTTTTTGAAATGTATTTCGCTACATAACCTGTCGCACTACCTTTTTCCGAATCAATTTCTTTGAACTTGACTCGGCTCTTCTCTGCCCCCGGTTCTTCCGGGCTATCTAGCAATGCATAATGGCTGATGATGTTTTGGGCACTCAGCATACGTTCGGGCTTTACAAACATGATCAAGTGCCAATGCGGGCAAGCGTCATGGTGTGGCTCTGCTACGCGCAACCCGAAAACATCAATACCTTCGCGCTGATACTTTGCCCGAATTTGACTCCATACCTTACTGAGATGTTTTTGCGCTTGTCTTGGTGACTTATTTCGATATTGTGGATTTGCCTGTCCGCTCTTCTTCAATGTTGCATGAAAATATGACGGACAAGTGATTGTTACGAACAGCGCTTTATAACCATTAACGCGGGCAAAATCCTCCATGCCACGGGTTCGGGTCATCAGCTCAGCCCGCCTGATGGCTTTATCACTTGTTCCCCGTTCAGAGAGTTCAAGCATAGTAAATTGATCGCCATTTTCGTTTTGAAGTTTAGTATTTTCCATCCAAAGACGATTACGCTCGTCTTGCCATACGCAACGTCTGACCGCATCGCGACTCGCATACGGTTCGCATTTAGCTTGCACAAAGCGGAGTTTGATATTTCCAACTTCATTTACTCGCGCATGAATTTTTCGTAATTGTTTGCTCCACCATTTAGCACAGGAAAATCGCTTTTTCTTCGCGTCCATGGTGTCGCCTTTTGGAGTTTCAACATTCGCATATCCGCAAGTTGTCGCAATGATTTCCTCGGCAAGTTGATCTTCCTTAACCGAACTCAAAAGCAATCCAACGTTACTTGCGCGCCTGCGCGCCGTGTCCCTAATTTCAGCGTCACTCGCAGTAAGATCGAGGCCTCGCAATGCATGCTCTGAACGAAAGTCATTGATGATTCGATCAGCAATTGAATCAACAATTTTCCGAGCGAGGAAATGCTTACATTCGGTTATTACCCGCTTTACAAGTCCAGTTCTCCATCTTGGCGGCAACCCGGTTAATCCGGGATGCGCCGCAATGTGGTCATTTCGCAAGCGAATCGCCATTTCGTGATTCATTACTGCGCCTCTCGTGGCAATAAATTTAATTTGTCCCCGAATCGTTTGCGAACATCTAGCAATTCTTCATTCGAAAATGCCTTCGCTTCGCTGGAAGATTCAGATAACCCGAGACCAGTTTCCGTAACGCTGGAAACATAAAATCCCGGTACATCTTGAACGGCAAGAATTACTTTTTCTTGCGAGTTGGCGTGATCACGCGCCGCACCAGATACCACTTGGCGCAGCGTTAAACGCTGGTCTGCTTTAGCAATCATGTCGATGGCCTCGGCGTTAGTTCGCTTGCTTTTTCTTTTGGCTTGCCGCCAACGCGAGCGCCACCAATGCCCTAATAACCAAAAACGCTTTTGTGTTTCCTGCGCCGGTCAGCATCGAAAATGGAGTAAGAAATTTATCCATGGCTTACTCCTCATCATTCGTTGCCAAATCCACTTCCTCGGATTTGATTGCGGGAATAACTTTCGGCGCGAGTGGTGACTTTGTGAATTGCTCATGAACCAAGTGAAGATGCGTTTCATTTTCTGAATGCGGATTGAAACCTTCAAAAATATTTCGCCCTTGTAAATAGCGAAACATGAGGTAATTTTCAGCAATCGCGCCGAACAACTCACGATTTTCCATGATGGTTTCATCAGAGTGCCCGCCGAAAAATCCCTTTGAAGTACTTTTATTTAGCAATTCGCAAATGCGACTGTCATTAGCGTCCATACGTTCTAGCAGAACGCTAATTTCTTCATCGGATATGGAATCACTAAGAATGAAACCCATTCGAGCAGGGAGCAAAGCCGCTCGGGGAACGGCTTGCACGATCGCAGAGCTATTTTTCTTTTGGTCTTGGTCTTGTGGCGTCTGTGTAGGCGCGTCTGAGAGGTCAATTCCTTTCGCCTCGTAAAAGTCGTGCAGACTTTGAAGGAATGGCATGTCGGGGACAAAGCGACCAGTTTCAAACTGTTTGAGTTTGTATCCGGGAACACCGGACTGGTCGATTACGTCGGCTTGCGTCAAGCCAAGTTGAAACCGCGAGGCGCGAGATTGTGCGGCAGTAAGAGGTAGAACAGATGGTATTTTCATAATCTTTTTCGTAAAGTTATCTTCTTAAATAGAAGGAATACATTCAAGATAAACTATAGAAAACTATACGTCAAGTTTTCTTCGTAAATTGAATGAAAGTTTACGAAAAAAAAGCTCTCGAAATTTTCAAGAGCTTTTTATTATCTGAGTCGGGCTGTATTTTCACTAACGTGTATCGTCAATTTTTTTATCTTTTTCCGAAAGAGCTTGGTTAAATGATTTTTTGAACTCTGCAATTTCAAGCTTCGACGTGTCCAATTTGTCGCCCATATCGGCCAATAGATTAAAAATTGGATTTATGAGGTCTTCCTTAATCGTTGAGGTTCCAACTGAAGCATTAAAAATTACACTTGCTAATCCATCCAGCGCATTGGGTTCGAGCCTTTTCATAGCCTCCTGAAGCTGTTGAAAAAACTCATCTTCATTGTTAAATCTAGCTCGCCACATAGCCTTTTTTTCAGGATCGGATTCTCCTAAGACAAGCCAATTTGGACTTACACCCAACGTTGCATAGAGAATTCGCAATTCCCGCGTTCCCGGCTTGTATGTACCTTTTTCATATCCACTTAAGACAGGCCTTGAAATGCCCCTTTTCTCGATATCCAAATACTTCGATAACTTACTAACTCCTTCAATAGAGAGTCCGCGAGTTACTCGCGCATCTTTTATTCGAAGACCCAAGCCATCTTCCGGCACTCTTTGGTGACCTTCTTCAATCGGCGCCTCAGCGTCTTCACTTTCGACGGATTTTAATTTTTTGCTCATGAATAATTTTTAATTCTCGTTAATTCAACTAGCCGGAAGCCCTTTAGTTATATTGCTTCCGGGTAGTCGTGGTTCAACTAAGGCAACGCAACGAAAGGATATGCTCCAAGTTCACTAGCCTTTTTTGAAAACGCTTTATCAAACGTTTTGAAACCCGTTTCTTTCGCGCTCAAAGCCAAATGAACAGCATCGCCAAAATCCATTCCCCCTTCGTACCAGTGCAAAGCATACGCAAGCGCATCGAGATTTTGTGGCTTAAAATTCTCCAAGCCGCACAATAGCCGAATCGATTTTGCGATTTCGGCGCGGTCACAATCACATGACTCTAAGACCCAAACCAATTCAAGAAAAACAGTAATCGGAGCGGTGCATGGCTCGTTACCATGCAAAAGCTTCTCTGCAATGTCAGCCTGCGCCGGTGTGTCATTGAGTAGGTAACGAGCAAGGATATTGGTGTCCAGTGCAATCATCGTCCTAACCCTTGCTTGCGTCGTCTTGCGCTTTCAATTTAGCCTTGATGCTGGCTTTGATATCTGCATCGCTAGGTAGCGAACGCCCACGCTTAGCCAAGAAGCCGCGTACCTCTCTTACTGTCGCTTTAGGGAAAAGTGTTTTTGGGGTCAGCGTTAGGCCTGTCGCTGTCGCACTGATAACGAACTCTGTGCCCGGAGGCAAATGCATATCATCCCGCATAGCCTTCGGAATGACGATTTGTCCCTTGCTGGATAATTTAACGGTTTCCATGGTGCGCCTTGTTTGGTAAGTCTCAACATCTTACCGCATGCAACCATTGGCGACAAATCCATGTCTTACAGTGCGAAATATCGTTCTACAATTCCAAAACGACCCGCACCAGTAAAGGCTCTCCGGTCATCGTGCAAATTGCTTTTGTAGAACTAAATTTGTCTAAGCCATTGAATCCATTAGCTTTTGGAGAGGCTTGAAAATCCTTGTGTCGGTGGTTCGATTCCGCCCCGGGCCACCAAGAAAATCAAAGGGTTACAGCATCGAGCTTGTAACCCTTTTTCTTTTTTCAAAGCCTGTGGACGGCTTGTGGACGGCGAGCGTTACTCGCACAAAAACACCACACTCGCCAAAAACTATCTTTATCAGCAATCTCGACGTGCAATTGTAAAAACTGCAGAATGTTGCGTATTGCTATGCAAAATTTTTCGCTTTCTGCGCAAAAATTGCGCCAGATTTCACGATAAGAATGAATTTGGTGTGGCATCGACGACATTAAATTGCTCCACGTGATCTCAGGGGACGCCGGAAGCGCTTGTGAAGCTGCCGGAGAGACCAGCCGCTGGCACCGCTCCATCGATGTGCACCAATTCCTTAAAGAAGAAACGAATAGCGTTCCAACGTCCTAGGCGATCATCCATATACTGTCTCTCGCTTCCGGGACAGACTGAGACGCTCTCCCACGCATAGCCGTCGCCAAAGGAAACGGGGCTGCGATTTGCCGCGAAACCGACATACTCTGCCACGGTGGACTCGTCCGCGCGCCGAAGCATGCTGATGCGTCCTCTCGCGACCCAGTGCTTTCGGTCCTCAAGTGTTGAAATATCCTCAAAGCGAATAATGTACTGGGCCGTGACCTCCCGCAGCGATAAGTTGAGTGGGTATAAGAGGTACCGAGCATCAAAGGATCTGCCCGCTTCGCGCAAACGTTCGGCGAACTCCAAATGAGGTGTGTGCTCGGCCCACCATTTCATCGTTGCGATCCGTTCGTATGCGTCCCCGCGATTGTTGTGGCGCTTTCGCAACTCAACGTAGGCAAGGCCAGATTCCGACAGGATAGAGTCAGCAAAGACTTGATTGGCCCAGTGCAGTGGCTTGACGTACTGGTAGTCATTTGTTGCGTGAGGATACGATCGACCGTAGCGCTGCTCCTGAAGCGCAGTCTTGACGGTTCGCGGAACTGGGGACGGAACGTTGGGAATTTTGAGAGGCATGTCGTCATTTGCCTCGACAAAGACTCCATCGGTGGCCATAAGGAGGTGCGACGCCGTGGCTAGTCGCTCCGTGCGACATTTTTCGAGCATGTACGCCTCTGCTTGGTCGCGTATTGCACGATTCACTTCGGCAAGTTCGCGCAACCCGCTTTCGTAGCTGTGCGATTGGTAGGAGCAATACGCAAGCGGAGCAACAGCAATGCAGACCGCAACAAGCACACGCCCATGTGTATGCCGAGATGATGCACGCGCAACAAGCACTGAAAAGCCGACCCAAAGGACGAACGCGCCGATGAATAGGTAGAGAATGCCCTGGGCGATCCCTGCGGGGTCACTCGTGCCTGCGCTGGCCGAGGCGGTCAGAAGTGAGCCGAGGCAGATAGACGCTGAACGTTTCATGGGCTAATGCAGAGGTGACGAAATCGTCGCCATGGTTGTAAAGAAGAGTAAAGTAATCATCGGCGACTCCCCGTCGAAAGTCCTGTTAGCGCTCAAACCGACAACTAACCGGAGAGAAATATGATAACGCCAGAATCCCACCCCAGACCATCGAAGATGCCTCAAATAATGAGACCTCTAGACCCGAATAGAGCGATGCCCCCACGAATGGAGATATAACGAACCCCGCAATTGTTGAGCACAGAGAGAGGCGTCGCGCCCACCTCTTAAAAAAGAAAAGCCCAACGAGGCCAGTCAACCAAGCAACAGCAAATGCACCAAAAACGAAAACTGCAATCCAGAGGTTGCTCATGAGCCATGTCTCCGGTTCGGATTCGTATGCGGCAACAAGGTTTTCTGAATATGTTGAAAAGAAGATTGAAATTATTGTTGCTAAGTTCAGCACAACATAGCACCAAAGTATTTTCAGATATCGGGTTTCTGTCATTGGGCGCTAACGTTGAGCTGAACGGAACCGCGCAAGGCGCAACGGAACCGACGAGCGGTTAGTTGAAAAAATACTGAACGCCGAAATGCCAATATGCGCAGTTTCCGTGTCGAGCGTAAAGTTAAACATCTGGCTCATGTTTTCACAATGGCCCGCGGTTCATCGAAATAGTCAGCTTGCCGCCGGCGCTGTTCTTTGTGAATGAGTCAATCGTAACAACTGAAGTCATTCCTTCTACGCTAGGTATTTTTATTTCAGTATGAAATGGCGGAGGAGTCTTCAGGCTTCCAGTTCGCAACAGTGCCTTCGAAACATCGCTGAACGGATAGGCATAAATATTTTTTACCGTATATTTTGATAGCCTGCCTATCGCAATTGCCGCAGCTTTGTATATATCGCCCTCATTAGTCAACGAAGCGAATTTTGATGAGTCAATTCGGATTTTCAATTCTTCATATTCGCATCCGCTATAGTGAACTTCAACACGATCACCTGAATCCAGCGACACTATCTCGACTGCTTCTCGATCCGTAACAGCTTTGAATGACTTTTCGAGAACTCCTGGCGCGCGCCGATCAAACTGACTGACTGGTTTTTCAAATGGACATGAATCTTCCTTCGCAGCGACATTTACGCAAAAGCTCACAGAAATAATTACGATCGCAGCGAATTGGATATTTCTCATAAGATGTTTATGTAAAGTTCACCGGCGCTAGATAGCATCGGCGTGCAATGAAATGGTAAAAGTCGTAGATTTCACTAGTCTAATCATTGGCCTGGCACGATTATTAAGCTAGTTCCTTCGCAACCTCGATATGGCTGTGTAGGCGAAGCTGGTCGACCAGGAGCGAAACTAAATTTTGTCATTCGAGTTTGACCATTTTCTACAGACCAAATAATCATTTCCCCACCCTCACCCCTCTCGTATTTCGTGTGTCGTACGGTTCTGACCTCTAATGGAAAACATGCCGTTGCAACTTCTACAGATTCAATCACTCGACCAAATCTTGAAAATAATTCTTTCATCCCGCCATCAAATTCATTGGGCTTAATCTCACCCTGCAGTATCGGAGTCGCTGAAACGTAAATTTCGTCGAATTTTTGATCGTTATAAAGGCTGTGGAATATCTGAAGAGCAGCATCTGCAGACTTTTTATGCTCTGCGTAGTTCACCACTTCTGTTTTTTGACATGAAGACAATGCCAAGGATAAAACCATGAGTGCAGTTACTCGCAAATGGTTCGGCAAACAGTGTTGCAAATGCATGAAAGCTCTCAACTTTTTAACGTAAAAGTGATATGCGTCGCGATTTACGGCCCGGACGATAGGTCAAAAACAGCAGGGCCTCATTATCGAATGCCATGTTAAATTAGTTTTCGTAGGTAGAAGTGAGTACCTCTGGACCACTAGAGCCAATCAATATCATATGACTAAAGGCGACCGATGGAATTCGCTCTCTGTCGACTACCGTCCATTTATCTTCAGCTAATTTCTCTTGTGGTTTTACAGAATGTCCCAAAGCGAGTAACGAAAACATCGTTCCCACTGATAAAGTGTGGTCTTCGCTAAAAAGTCCTTTCGGCAGAACAAATTGAGGATGCATAATCGGTTCCTGACCAATCAAGTGCCCTACAAAACTGCTGGATAAAACGATATTTTCGGCTTTAGCTACTTCATTTAACGCTGTCACTATCGTTGAAACCTTAGTGTTTGGCGTGCAAACTTTAATCGCGCTATTCAGACACTTCATTGTCGCAGACAGTAATCGCAATTTTTCAGAAGAATTCTTTTTAGATCCAACTAAAACTGTCCAATTTTGAGTGCAAAACGCGCTCATAGATTCATTCGTTCCAATTGATAACTTAACCAAATCACCTTCAACAATCACCGAATCGCGCTTTGGTATTCCATTCATTATTTCATGGTTACGGCAAACCGAAATATCCTCTGGAAACGAAAATCTTCTACGAAACGAGAACTCAATTCCAATTTCATTCGCAGCGACACGCGCAATGTCCGCTAAGTCAGCTGTTGTAATTCCTGGAACAATGCTCTGAACGACTTGATTAAAAACGACACTCTGCTTTTTCGCAAGTGAAATTATCTTGTCGTTAGTTACTTGATCGTTCGGCTGGGTAGGAAGTACTTTTGTATAAATCGGCATGTAATTGATTAGTTGAGAAACATCGTTTGTGCAGTCTATCAAAGAGGTTTAACGCAAAATTGAGGGGCACGCGCTTGCGCGTCCGGAGAGCCGAAGTAGAGCGTACTAGAATATCAAGTCAAACATCATTTCAAACTCCATAAGAATAAGAAAATTCTACTTCTGGCAGCGCTTATTTGCTGGGGGGATTACCGTCAAAAAAAAGAAATTTTTAATTCGTTCCACAAATGTAATCGGCTTTACATTGTGTAACCTTAAGAAATCAATTAAATTCAATCGCGCTCAGCAGTGAACCAATGTTCCTGCCACATTCACTCCACGGGAGAACACTATGAAGAAGAATTGGTTTTGCAATATTTTGCTCACGCTAGCCGTCAGCAGCGCGCTGTTCATCCAAGTCGCAGAAGCGTCTACAAGTGCCGCATTTGCCAAGCCCCAACAACTGATAGACATCGGCGGTCGCAAGCTTCACCTTTACTGTAGCGGCACCGGCAACACGACTGTGGTGTTTGATGCTCCAGGC
>JAIETO010000314.1 GCA_019745005.1 Burkholderiaceae bacterium | reverse complement strand
AGTTTGCTGCCAGTTTTTAAATAGGACTGCAACGCCTGCTTCAAGGGTTCACTCAATGTAGGATCATCGCTATCCCACGTTTGAATACATTGATTGTTACGCCAGGTCGAAAATTGGCGATTCACGCAGTCGATCTTGTGACCGCGATCAGAGAATTGTTTGGCGGTATCGGCAAAGTCTTCACCAAGAATTGTGGCGATCGTGTTATCTGCCAGCGGGTCTGCCACAAAACGCATTTGTTGCAACAATTCATTATTGGCGAAGCGTTTCATTTCAATTCATCAGCTGGTTGGTTACATTGAACTACGCATAACTCATTCATCGAGCCGCGCCATTTTGCTTTAACCCAGATTTTCCATTAGGCGCGCTTACAGCGCTATTTGCGAGCTGGCGGCGCATTTTCGGTCATTTTCACTGCTCTTCGTTGCCAATAGTTCGCTATTGGCGCCTCATTCGCACCGAAACTGTCTCGAAAAGTCCATCCACCATCGTCGCAAATCCTAATGGAATATCTGGGTTAAAAATAACCCCGCAAATTGCGCGGGGTCGGTGATTTTATTGCACGGTTACTGCGCAAGAAAAACTCAAATCAATACATTAATAATCGCGTTGCCGATACCGATTAAGGCCGCGCCAGAAACTAATCCCGCGCAGATTGGTTCGCAACCATCGACCCAAAAATTGTATCCTTTCGTGCCTGGTTGCGTATGGCGTTTGCCCATCCACCAGAAAATCAACGCGCCTAGCCACATCGTAAAGCAAGCCTCGGGCGGCAAAATGACGCCCAGACCTATCGATACCGACGAAAGTGGGAATTTTCCTTTCGTCACGATACGGGCAACTTCGATTAAGGTCGCAGCAATTGCGGCAATGATCATCGCGAAAATGGCAGACGAGGGAAGACTGCTAACACCCTTGGCAATGAGTTCCGCCACGCCTTTCCATTGCATCGCCCCTGGGAACGCAAACTGTTCCGAAACAATTGTGCTTGCCGAACGCAAACCGGCCGCATCGGGTGGTAAGAACAGCAAATAGAACAAGGGAATACAGGCAAGACCACCTGAGAAAATGCCAATCACATGCCCCCACGCTTGTTGGCGAGGTTTTGCGCCGAGCATATAACCAGGTTTGATATCGGAAAGCAGGACAGAGGCGTTTGAAGCCACTTCCGCCGTCATGCCAGCGGGAATTAAATTACTCGCTGGATTGGCTCTATCAATGGCGCCCATAGTGAATTGGGTAATTTTCGATAGAGAACCAGTTGGCGACCATGAGGTTAAGGCCATTGAATTCGTGCAAATCACAGACAAAACAAAAATCAAGGGCAAGGAAATAAACGCTAACAGCCAAGGTACGTTGAAAAAGCTGTGCGTTGCCCAAGCCCCTAAGACACTGAAAATTGGCACGCCAACGAAGGAAACCCACAGGGGCACTTCGATGTCTCTTAAAGGGTCGACGTGCGTATTGGCATTTGATTTTTTGTTGAATACCTTAAAAATGCCTGTGAAGATATCTGGCTTTGCCGCCAAGCTCACCAACGAGCCCACCACCATCATTGTGACACCCCACCACAAGGACCACTGGTTGACAATTTCAATGCGGGAAATAGGAATCAGCTTCCCGGCAGGGGAGATGCGTTCAACGATATCGCCGCGTTGAATCATTAGGGGCGCTAACAAAAAGAAATTAATGGCGGTACCAATAAAAACGCTGGTGGCCACACGTATGCCCATCAAACCACCCACGCCTAACATTGCAGCGTCCAGCGTGAGGCGCAAACCTAAAGCGCGGAAATCAACGCCAAGGATCTTTGGAATGAGCAGGTCGTATTTCACAGCGAGATTGTAGTAATACGTGTCGATGCGCTCGTGCAGGTACCATGCTTGCTTCACGCCGGCCCACGCATCCATGCTCAATATTTTGATTTGAATCAACTTCATCCAGCCATCACTGATGATCATTTGATACAGCCCAGTGAGCGTCGCAGTCACCGCAAGCAGACGTGCTTTGTACATGCCGGTGGAGGCTTCGCCTGTGTAAAGAGAATCCAAAACCACGCCAGCAGCGCGGCCTTCAGGAAACGGTAATTGCTCATCGTTAATGAAACGGCGCTTCATTGGAAAGGCGATCAGTACGCCTAGAATTGAGCAAATCGTCATCCAAGTCAGCATTTGCCACCAAGGGATAATGGTATTCGTCACGAGCATATAAGCCGATAAGCTTGCGGTGAGCGGCACCGTCATGTAGCCCGCGGACGAAGCAATAGACTGCGTGCAATTGTTTTCTAAAATCGTAAAATCGGAAGCGATGCGCGCTTTGCTTAAAATATTAAAAAGGGCAAACGCAATAATTACGGCGGTTAAATTCACGCCGATGGTGATACCTGTTTTTGCACCAATGTACAAAGCGGTTGCCGCGAGAATTCCACCTAACAAAAATCCCGTCAATGCAGAGCGCAAGGTCAGTTGCGCCATATCTCCGCGATAAATTGTCGAAAACCACCATTGGTCTTTTTCTTCTCTGGTCCAATTTCGGATTTGTTCATCGCTAAGTTGTTGTAATGCCATAGTGTCTCCGCTGTGTACGTCCTAAAAAAGCAAAAACCATGCGTTTTTGTTTATTTGATTGCAAGGTTTTGATTTGCTTGAAAAAAATCTTTCATGGCAGGCAGTATCTAAGTGCTACAGGTTTTCTGTCAAGCAAGCTTACTGTTAGCTGACAGAAAACAGACGAACTCGCGCAGAATGGTTGACAGCCGTGCCCAATTTGGCACGCTTAACGACAAAAAGCCCCGCAATTGCTTGCGAGGCTTTTTCGTATTTTGCGTAACGCCACTCCGTAGCGTCAAGCGGACAGCAATTACATCATGCCGCCCATACCACCCATACCGCCCATATCGTGACCACCGCCCATGCCGCCGGCTGGTTTGTCTTCTGGCAATTCTGCAACCAATGCGTCAGTTGTCAAAATCAAGCCAGCAACTGAGGCTGCATTTTGCAATGCTGAACGTGTGACTTTAGCTGGATCGAGAATACCCATTTCGATCATATCGCCGTAGGTGTCATTCGCTGCGTTAAAGCCGTAGTTACCTGTGCCATTGACGACAGCATTGATCACAACGCTTGGCTCGCCACCAGCATTTGCCACGATTTCGCGCAACGGCGCTTCAATCGCTTTCAATACCAGTTTGATACCAGCTTCTTGATCCGCATTGTCGCCTTTGATGACGCCAGCCGCTGCGCGTGCACGCAACAACGCAACACCACCACCAGGAACCACGCCTTCTTCCACTGCTGCACGTGTAGCGTGCAATGCATCTTCAACGCGGGCTTTTTTCTCTTTCATTTCAACTTCAGTTGCAGCGCCCACTTTGATGACGGCAACGCCGCCAGCCAACTTAGCGACACGCTCTTGCAGCTTTTCGCGGTCGTAGTCAGAACTTGCCTCTTCGATCTGCGCGCGGATTTGCTTTACGCGTGACTCGATACCAACGGCTTGACCTGCGCCGTCAATGATCGTGGTGTTTTCTTTGCCGATTTCAATGCGCTTCGCTTGGCCCAAGTCTGTCAAAGTGGCTTTTTCTAAAGTCAAACCAACTTCTTCAGCAATCACTTGGCCACCAGTCAAGATCGCGATATCTTCCAACATCGCTTTGCGGCGATCACCAAAACCAGGCGCTTTAACAGCAGCGGTTTTCAAGATGCCACGAATGTTATTCACAACCAAGGTTGCCAAGGCTTCGCCGTCAACATCTTCAGCGATGATCAGCAATGGGCGGCCAGACTTCGCTACTTGTTCCAATACTGGTAACAAATCACGGATGTTAGAAATCTTCTTGTCAAACAACAAGATGAATGGGTTTTCCAAAATCACCGATTGCTTTTCTGGATTGTTGATGAAGTACGGTGACAGGTAGCCACGGTCAAACTGCATACCTTCAACGATATCCAACTCGTTGTCCAATGATTTGCCATCTTCAACAGTGATCACGCCTTCTTTGCCCACTTTGTCCATGGCTTTGGCGATGATGTCACCAATGTTTTGGTCAGAGTTTGCAGAGATCGAACCAACTTGAGCGATTTCTTTGTTTGTCGTTGTTGGGCGTGCCAAGTTCTTTACTTCAGCAACAATCGCGACAACAGCTTTGTCGATACCGCGCTTCAAGTCTGTTGGGTTGAAACCGGCTGCAACGTATTTGAAGCCTTCACGAACAATCGCTTGCGCCAATACAGTCGCAGTCGTTGTGCCGTCGCCAGCGTTGTCAGACGTACGTGAAGCGACTTCCTTCACCAATTGCGCACCCATATTTTCGAGGCGGTCTTTCAATTCGATTTCTTTGGCAACTGACACACCGTCTTTGGTCACAGTTGGCGCGCCGAAAGAGCGCTCTAATACAACGTTACGACCTTTAGGGCCCAATGTCACTTTGACTGCATTGGCGAGAACGTTCACGCCGTTAACGATTTTGGCGCGTGCTTCATCGCCGAAAATAACTTGTTTTGATGCCATGGTATTTCTCCGAATTCTTTAGATGTAATACTGGAAATAAGTTTGGAACTGCGTGCTCTGCACTGCTTATTTTTGAACGATGGCGAAAATGTCTTCTTCGCGCATCACTAAAACTTCGTTGCCATCCACTTTGACAGCTTGGCCAGAATATTTGCCGAACAACACGCGGTCGCCGACTTTGACTTCTAAAGGACGTACTTTGCCGTCATCCAATACCTTGCCATTGCCAACAGCCAATACTTCACCTTGATCAGGTTTTTCAGCCGCTGCGTCAGGCAAAACGATACCAGAGGCTGTTTTTGTTTCCTGATCTAAACGTTTTACGATCAGACGATCATGCAGGGGACGAAGATTCATACCAACTCCTTTTAAATAACAATGAGTAACGAGGTGAGACAAAAAGTGTGCTTTCTCGTCAATAAGCAGCAGCAAGCGAGTCGCCAAACCACCAATTTATTAAAAGCAACACAAAAAATCCAAGATGAGAGGGAGAGTTTGCACAAAAGTGTTAGCACTCTATCTCTCTGAGTGCTAATTATATGGGCGTGCGCTTGCTTTTTCAAGAACACATTTTGGAAATAAAAACTTTGTTCTTAAAAATCAATAACTTACGTTGCTGGGAGAGTGAGATTTAGTGACATGCGGAGGGGCGGGGAAAAGGTGCACCTTGGTTCAAGCGATAAATGAAGATTAATCTTGAACCTAAGTAACACCATTTTGAGCGAAATTTGGTACCGAAGCCAAGCAGATACCCAGAGCTTCTTAACCGTCTAGTTTGAAATTAAATTGCACGACATTGACTTGCGGGCTGCTGATGGGCGCGTACTTCCATTGCAAAGCAGCGGAAATCACCTCTTTATCGAAAATTTTCTTCGGTTGGGCATTCACGATTTCAACTTTGCTAATGCTGCCGTTGGTATCAATAAACATGCGCGCTGTGACTGTGCCTTGCGTCAAGCCTTCGCGCGCTGCGGCAATGGGGAATTTGGGTTGTACGCTAGAGATGAGTTTCAACACCACAGGTTCAGGTGCAGTTGTTGTTGGTGCTGGCGAGGTCTTAGTGACGGTTGGTGCAACCACGGGAATCTCCACTGGCTTGGGGGCAACGACTTGTGGCGGCGGTGGCGCTGCCTTGGCCGTTTCGCGCGCCTTTGCCGCTAACAGCGCGGCCGCTTTGGTTTCTTGTGCCGCCTTGGCTTCTTGCGCGGCTTTTTCTTGCGCCAGTTTTAATTCACGCGCCTGCTTTTCTTCAGCGGCGAGTCGTTCTGCCGATTTCGTGCCAGCTTGATCTAGCCACTTGGTCACATCAGCTGATTCATGCGTATGTTTGACGGCATTTTGCACAATTCCCGTTGGCATTGATGCCGATGTTTCAGCTTCACTGGCAGCCGTTTCAGTCTTTGCTGGCGCATCGGGTGTTTTTTGGCAGGCACCGAGAATAAAAGCAGAGATCAAGCACAAAACAAGCGCGCTTAAACTGGATTTGTGAGCTTTGGCTTCATCGGAAGGGTGCAAATTAAAAGCCAAGGATGCATGATGTTTTCGTACCGACATTGTGGTGATTCCTCTTGCGTGCAACTGGGAGATTTCTTAAAAAATATCTTTTATACTTTTTAGCTGTGCGGTTTATCGTGCCACGGAAAAAACCGCACTGCAACATTCTTTCTAAGCAAGCTTGCTCCCCGTTAAGGGAAAACAACAAAAATTTGGCCGCGTGGTTTTTTTATCATCGATGTCGGTACGCTGCCTTTGGCGAAGGCGCTTATTGCAGATCCTCAGTTTCAAAATAGATGTCCTGGCGTTGTTTTATGTTTGTTGCTTGGACATGAAATGCTCGATTCCATTCTGCAGCGCTGGGCATCTGCAATTTTTGCGTCGTTTGTTTTAAGGTGATGGTCGAAGGAAGTGATGTCGAATTTTTAAGCCTCAATGCAACAATGTGGTCGTAATCAGGACGTTGATCGATTTCTTTGAACAGAAAGCGTTCCTTCCCTTTGCCCAGCACATGATATTGCGCTAAATGCGATTGCTGCTTTTCTGCGTTAAGGTGTTTAAAGAAAAGAACCTCGTCTACGACGACCTGCGCGTTGGTAAATTTCTCCGCGCCGCCACGTTCAAAATGGCCATCGAAAAAACTCGCGCTGAATTGTTTGAGTGGCGTCGCATGCTTAGGCGATAAGCGTAGCAAATCAAATTTTTCAGGCGCTAAAGTCCAAAGTTTTGCTTGCTGCGCTAACGTCGCACGTAAAGATTGATCGAGTTGCGCGTCTGCCAGATGAAAGCGGATGATGACTTGACTATCGTGCGGCGTATGAAACATGGGTAAGTGCGAGGCGTATAAACCTTCCGCGCCACCGAAAACGGCCATGCCGTGCAAGCCTACTGCCATTTGGCTTGGTGAATTTTCCGCGGAGGCGGGTTGGGTTGCCGTTGCAGGCGTTTGCGCGCTCACTGCGGCCAAGACCAAAGTAAGCATACCAACGGAGCGAATACTTGCGACAGCACTTTGAGTGAAAAGAGATTTCATCGTCATACCTCCACCAATAACTTTCCCACATGGTTTCCAGTGAACAAACGGTTTAAGGTTGCAGGTAAATGTGCGAAACCTTGCACCACGGTTTCTTCAAAGACGATTTCATTGCGCTTCACCATTGGTCCTACGATGCGCAGCATTTCATCCATACGGTGCACGTAATCGCGCGCCAGCATGCCTTGAATGGTGGCGCGCTGATACAGCATGTGATGCAGGAAACGTGGGCCAAGCTCGACCGTATCAAGTCCACCAGAATATTGGCTAATACTGCCGCAAATAACGATGCGTGCGCGGCGATTAATGAGCGGAATAATCGCGTCTGTCACCATGCCGCCCACGTTATCAAAATACACGTCAACACCGCCCGTCAAGGCTTTGATTTCCTGACTTAATGTGTCGGCAGATTGATGCGTTTTATAGTCGATAGCCCAATCCAAATGCAGGGTGTCGCGCAACCAATCACACTTTTCCTTTCCACCAGCAACACCCAATACTTTGCAGCCGTGTCGTTTCGCAAACTGAGCGACGAGCGAACCAACCGCGCCTGAAGCACCCGATACCACCACGACTTCGCCAGCGTGTGGGCGCCCCGATTCGGTCAAGCCAAACCACGCCGTCCGCCCTGGCATGCCGAGCACGCCTAAAGCCGTGCTGACTGGTGCCAGCTCCGGGTCTAATTTACGTAAACCGCTGTGATGAACTCGCGCATGGGTTTGCCATCCCAGCATGCCCTCAACCCAATCGCCCGCTTTTAGATGCTCGACACTACTGGCTAACACTTGTGCCACGACGCCTGCCGACTGCACCGTGTTCAATGCATGCGGCAGTTCGTTGTAGGTGGGCTTTAATGATTGGTTGATGCGCATGTACGGGTCAACACTCAGGTAGCGGCTTTGCAGTAACACCTCACCCGCGGACAAGTTGGTGCTTAAGGCTTCCTCGCGCAGTTCATAGTGCTCTGGGCCAACGATGCCGGCGGGATGTTGGCGGTAAATCCATTGTTGGTTGTTGATTGTCGATGGCATAACGTGACTCTCGCATTGATAAAGAAGACGATTATGATCCGCTTGCTGTTCACTCTCAAGCAACTTAAAATACGCATTTGTTTCTTGATGGGCATCAATTAGAAGAGAGAAATCTTATGGATATTGCTGATCTTCGTTCTTTCCTTGTCATTGCACGCCACGGCAATTTGCGCTCTGCCGCGAATGAATTGCATCAAAGCGCCTCGGCTTTATCGAAAGCGATACGTCGCTTGGAGTCTGCACTCAATACACCCTTGTTTGACCGCATCGGCAAAAGCATACGCTTGAATACAGACGGCAATCATCTGCGTGAACGCGCCATGCAACTGGTGAATTTGGCTGACCAAACCCAAAGCGAGTTTCGCGGTGCGCGCCAGCAAATTCATTGCCGTTTGGTCGGGCCCGCTTTGCTGCATTGGCGTTACGGCCCGCAAATATCTGATTTGTTAAACAAAACATTTCCCGGCAGTGGCATCGCCTTTGTCTGCCAATACGAAGATGCCGCAATCGGTGCCTTGGCCCGTGGTGAAGCTGATTTCGCATTAGTGAGCGGCGTCGCGATTGATGCGGGTTTGCCAGCAGGCCTTGAATGCCTGCCACTAGGGCAAATGACCATGCAATTGGCCGCCGGACAAACTCACCAGATTTTGACGCAGTTGCCAAAAACCGCGAAGCCAACAACTAAGCCAACTAAGCCAACAAAAGCGACTAAGTTGCTCAAGAGTGGCAATACGACTGAAAAAAACGCGGTGAGCACTCCGCCTGTGCGACAAGTTGACGTCACCACCGCGCAAGTTTTGCAATACGATTTTGCCTGCCCCAATCGCTCTTTGTTTTGCGGCCTAGAAAGAGGGGCCCGCTCTGATGGCTGGCGTGATGATCAACTGCCGCGTCGCATTCGCTTTTGGCTGGAAGATTTGCAGTTGCTAATGGCATTAGTGCGTTCAGGTCAAGCACTCGCGTATTTACCTGACTTCGCGTTGGCTGACCCCAGTTTAGTGCGACTCAAAGTGAGTGATTGCGCCTACGAATGTGTAGAGCAAGCTTACTTGGTCTGGCGTCCCGCGACTGCGAGTGGATGGCAAAACAAATTGCTCGATTTGCTGCCTAAATTTTTAGGAAGTTAAGTGATCGTTATCTATACCTTAAGGGGTATATTTTGGTTGCGCTTTAAAACAGTGCGGAAGTTGCCATGATTTTTACGAAAAAGCGGCAGTATTGCAAAATTCCACACTCTTGCCAAAACAAAACGCCGCCTTTGCAGTCAATGCTACAGTTAAAAAAATCTCCTCATCACCACTTCGGCAACAGCACCTCACCCGGCATAATCGAATACGGATCACCCCAATACGGCAGTGCCCGAATCCGTGCGCGCCAAGCGGCGATGTGGGGAAAATGCTGGCTGATTTCGATGCCGCTTTCATCTAAGGGATAAAACAAATAGCCGCACAGCGAGAAGTCGGCAATTGTCGGGTGCGCGCCAACGATAAATTCGTTTTCTGCCAGATGTTTTTCAACGATCTTGAACGCACTCATTACGCGCCCTTTGAGGAAGGCCATGATGGTCGCATCTGGTTCTTTTTCGCTAAACGATTTCAGGAAGCGATAGGTGGCGAAATAGCTGGTGAATTTATGGTTGTCGAACAAAATCCAACGCAAAATTTCATGTTTTTCTTGCGCTGTTTCGCCACCAAATTGCCCCGTCTTTTCCGCCAAATAGAGCAAGATCGCGCCCGACTGTGTGAGCTTTAATTCGCCATCTTCCAAGACGGGAATTTCACCCATGATGTTGCTGTTGTCACGCCATTCAGGGTCGCGCGTTGCGCCGGCCATAAAGTCAACAAAAACCGGTTCCCATTCCAAGCCCATTGCGCGCAAGGCGAGGGCGACTTTATAAGCATTACCGGATTGGCAAAAGCAGTGAAGTTTGATCATGTTGTTCGAATTGTTGAATTAAAGTGGGGCGACACCCAAACGGCGTACGCTGCCTGAGCCGCCGATTGATTTAGTGACTTTAGGGTCTCCATAATACGACACATTGCCAGAACCACCGATGCTCAAGTGCAAGCGCTCTTTCGCCCATGTTTGCACTTGGCCAGAGCCGCCGATACTAATATTCACGTCTTGCGCTTCGAGTTTTTCCATGCGCAGATTGCCAGACCCGCCGATGTTGCCAACGATTTGTTGCGCACTACCTGCTGCCGTGAAACTGCCGCTGCCACCGATGCTCACTTTGAGCGAACTAGTTTGCAAGGACTTCACGTCCATACCGCCTGCGCCGGCAATCGTTAATTGCAATTTGGGTGTATCTAACTTCTCGCTGAAGATGCGCCCCGAACCGCCAAGCACGACCTCGTCGATATTCTTAAGAAAAACCGTAATTTTCAAATTTTTCGTTTCAGGGTAGCGATTTTTATCGGCCGAGCGAATCTTGAGTGTGCCGTTTTCCACTGCTGTTTCGACCAGGCTTTGCAGGTTATCGTCGGTTTCGACTATCACTGATTCGTTTGCACCTTGGCGAATCTCGACTTCAGCGGACAAGCCCGTATGAATACGTGAAAAGCCGCTGACCGCACGCTCTTGTTTTTGTACGTTGCCGGAACCCGTTACACCCGTGCCAGAACCCCACCACCCCGCGTACGCGGGGGCGCCGAAAAATGCGGCGCAGAGCACCAGCGCAGGGAAGCTTAAAGAAAAAATTCGGCGTTGCGTATTCATATCAATCTCCTGTTTGAGTAAGCTGTTTATTTTCGACAACGAAACATGTACGACCGCTCGATACGAAGAAAGGTTCCTTTATGCCGTTACTTTCAGGTCTTGCTATCGCACCTTAATCAGAGTTGGGTAGATGCACGAGTGGGATAAATGTTGTTGAACGCTTTTTTCATGATCGCGTGTTCTCAATTTTTTTCATACTCCCGTATAAATATAATTAAATAGCGCTATTCGCGCTTTATTTTAAAGCGGTTTAAAAATATACCTAATGCAGTATGTATTTTCGTCGCTATGTTCAGTTTAGGTGTTGAGAAACATAATTGAGTTTGCTACGAACTTGTTAGAGCACAACGCTTGCATGCGTGCTGAGAAAGATACAGCATCAAAAGTCTTGCCGCAGCGCTGCAGAGGTCGCAAAGAATGAAGGTTTTTCTCTGCGACCTCTGCGACTCTGCGGCGAAACTTTGATTCAATTGTCACCAACAAAGCATAAAGGTTCATCACAACCGTTATCAATACTCAATCTGAACATACCGTTTTTCATGGCTTCATTTTGAAAGACGAAATTGAAGCGACCAAGCAAATTGCTTGCACCGCAGCATGATTTCTTTCGCGACGAAAGTAATCAAGCATGCTACATTTTCTCGCCTGTTGCTTTCGATAACGCTTCTCAAGGAAAGAAAATGCCGTTTCACCTCCAACATCAGCGCCGTTTGCCGCACACCATCGCTTATTTCTTTTTGGCCGCACTCTTGCTTTGTTCCAGCACCTTCGCGCAGGCGGCAGAAAAACGTCTGCTCACGCCGCAAGATTTATGGGCAGTAAAGCGAGTCGATAATCCCGCCGTGTCGCCAGATAAAAAGCGCGTCGCTTTTACGGTGCAAGAATGGTCAGTCGAAAAAAATAAAGCGACCACAAACATATGGTTAGTTGACATCAGTGGCGCAAGCAATAACGCCACACCACGCCGCTTAACAACCGCTGAAACCAACGATGGCGCGCCCGTTTGGAGCCCAGATGGCAGCCGTATCGCCTTCACCTCCAAGCGCAGCGATGACGAAGCTCCGGCGTTGTATATTTTGCGTTTAGACGGCGGTGAAGCAGAGAAAGTACTTGAGTTACCGTATGGCGTCAGCAACCCAAAATGGCTGCCCGATGGAGACGGTTTGGTCGTCGCGAGCAACGCTATTCC
The DNA here is from genome assembly GCA_019745005.1 of Burkholderiaceae bacterium. GTDB lineage: Bacteria > Pseudomonadota > Gammaproteobacteria > Burkholderiales > Burkholderiaceae_D > Undibacterium. The sequence continues at coordinate 1,624 of JAIETO010000314.1, read as the reverse complement.
CGCGTTAAAAGGGCAATGGGAAGCCAGCGATTTGGCGGCAATGAAGCGCGAAATCAATCGCCGCAAAACTTCAAAAATGACGGCCAAAGTCAGTGAAGATCGGCAGTTTCGCTTTTTTGATCGTTGGTTGACTGATGAACTTTCTAGCCACCTTTTGCGCTTTGATTTAGCCAGCAAAACAATTAAAGATTTAACGCCGCAATCGGTTCAATTGTTTAATGCAAGCGGCGAGGCCAACTACGACATTGCTCCCGATGGGAAAAATCTGGTGCTGTCCATGAATATTATTCCTGCGCCGCACCGCGAGGCCGATAACATGGATTTGCTGTTAATTCCTACCGACGGCAGCGGGACAATGAAGAACCTGACGAACGATAACCGTGGCGGCGATTTCAATCCGCGTTTTTCGCCTGATGGCAGAAGCATTTTCTACAGTCGCGTAAAGTCGCCGTATTTTGATGGCAGCTTCGCCAAACTCTGGCGTGTCGATTTAGGCTCTGGAAATAATCAAGCAGTCACTGAAGCGCAAGACCTTGCCGTGGGTGACTTCGCCATTGCCGCTGATGGCAAAAAACTCTGGTTAACTTCGGAAGACAAAGGGCAAACGGCACTTTTTTCTACTGCACCAAACGGCAGCGATTTCGCGCCCGTTTTAAGACTGGGCAGCATACACAAGGTACGCACGGCGGGCACGCAACTGGTCTTTTTGAATGAAACCATGAGTCAACCAAACGAATTGTTTTTGTTCGATACAGCTAACCAAAAACTGCGGCAAATCAGTAATTTTAATGATGCGTTCATGAGTCAGTTTAACCTCGGCAAAGTGGAGAGTTATAGCTACAAGGGCGCGAACGACGAGACTGTGCAGGCATGGTTAATTCTGCCGCCAAACTTCGATGCGAATAAACGCTATCCCTTGTTGCAGCTCATGCATGGCGGCCCACATACCATGGTTGGCGACGCCTGGAGTTACCGCTGGAACGCGCATGTCATGGCCGCACCGGGCTACGTCGTGACTTGGGTGAATCGTCATGGCTCGACGGGTTTCGGCGAGAAATTTGCGCAAAGCATTTCAGGTCAATGGGGCGACATGCCCACTGAAGATATTTTGCGTTCCACCGATTTATTGCTACAACGATTTCCCAATATCGACAGCAATCGGGTTGCCGCCGCCGGTGGCAGTTACGGTGGCTATATGGCAGCTTGGCTGGCAGGTCACTCTGACCGTTTCGCCACACTGATCAACCACGCTGGCGTCAACGATTTCATCGCCCAATACGGTGCCGATATCACCAATTACACCTTTGAACGTGTACTCGGCGGTTCGCCCTGGAACAATCCAGAAGGCATGCAAAAAAATAACCCAATGACCTACGCAAAAAATTTCAAAACACCCATGCTGATCCTACACGGCGAACTTGATTACCGCGTGCCCTACGTGAACGGCACGGCCATGTACGGCATTCTGCAAGGCATGCAAATTCCCACGCGCTTGGTGATTTTCCCGAATGAAAATCATTGGATACTCTCGCCACAAAATTCGATTTATTGGAATTGGGAAGTGCAGAGTTGGCTGCAGAAATATATTGGTGGTACGCCTACTTTGAGTCGGCCGAATTTTTAG
>JAIETO010000296.1 GCA_019745005.1 Burkholderiaceae bacterium | reverse complement strand
CAGTTACGACTGTCCAACCTGTAGCTAATGCTGCTTCTGCAATAAGCTGCTTACAACGTAGGTGTTCTGGTGATTCCGGTGCAGACGTGCAGTTGCCACGACGGTTATGTGCGAAGAAATGCGTTCCAAGTGAACTGGTTTTTGGTATCGCCATGTTTCCACAACATGGCATCTTTAAATCAAGTAAGTGACAGGACTTTTTGAGCTCTGCCCATTCACCAGAATTGAATTCATATGCGTGGATACTATTTTTATCTTGGACAGCACGAAGTGGCATAGGCAAAAGAGATGCGAGCTAATTAAATACAAGCAAGAAATGCGATTGTAATGGTTATAGTTACCAAGAACAAACCTTGTTCAATGAACCGAGTCATTGCAAATCTTGTGAAATAGTTCTGCTCGATTCTGCACAATAAAAAATACAATTAGAACCTTGAAAGTCTCGTCCAGCCAAGCTTTTCCCATAAGTTCTGCGGTTCTACTCTAAATAATTAACATAAAGATGAAAGAGCAGAAAGGCAACTTCGCATTTTATCTATACTCAACTTCAAGCATTCGCGCAGAACCTGCTTTTTAGCTGAAAACCATTGATATGCATGGCGTTCTGAGTTTTACTCGCCTAAAACCCAATGCCAGCAAAGTTCTTAACACGAAAACTTTGCTGGCATTGGCTTTCACGGTTCTGCTGTTTTCCCAGAATGAAAATGATTATCTCTGAATAGATCAGAATCGCCAATTCAATTTCATGCATAATTAACTAAACAGCCCGTTTAAAGTTGATTTAGTTCATCTAGCAATTTATCTGTATCTATTATTGGTAAAAATTGAATGTTCAACTTTTTTTCTAGCCCAAAAATAACTAGAGCATGCTTAATTTTTTTGAATTTATCAACGCTGTTATAGCAAGTTTCGATTGAATAGCCTTGATCTAACACTGAAGGAGTTATTACATTAAAACTTGAGTTATTTGAAAGTTTGATTTGATTGGCTATTTCCGAGCCCAGTAAAAGGTCCTTGTCAATTGCAAATAATCGTTTAAAAATTTCGACATAAAGTTTTGAAATTTCACGAACATCAATTTTCTCGTCACAGAAAATTGCATAGTCTAATTTCTTCCCAGTTGGGTCGCCAATGTCAAAAATATTTTTCTCAGTGGAATTTGATTTTTTATAAATCTCTGATTCTGAATTAAGTTCCAGACCATAAGCTTTTGCGAATATTTCTAACAATGCTCGCGATCTGTCTAATATGGTTTGTGCATCAAATTTTTCGTATTTGTTCAGCATCCCATTTAGAGTAATTCTTGATTTTTGGGTTAATAAATTTTTCTTATCTGAAAACGATTTATTTCCTAGCGCTTGATTGTCAAGCGAGATTGAAAGATTGCCGAGAGAATGAACATATCGTTCATGATCTTCATTTGATATTGTCCATTCAGGTGTTAAAGTTTGCGGAAGAATGTGCTCAATCTGGCACGCATCAAAATCTTTTTCAAATGAAAGTAACTCTTTTTTGTCTATATTTTCAAGCAGAATAAGGAATCTTTTTATTTGATTTTTCTTCCGATTGTAGAAATCTAATTCGGGCGTCGTACTAAATAAATAATTGAGCGTTGGTTGGGCATAGCCTTCTGAAGAAAATTTTACTAGATGCTCAAAGGCGGTAGGATACTCAATATAATATTCAGGATTTTGTTGCGTCAGTTTTTTGGGAATACTAGCTATAAAGCGAGTAATTTCCTTCGTTGGCAGTCCTGCAAGTAAGCGGGACACGTCATAAGCAACAATCTTTTTTAAAGTCAAATTTAGTCTGGCTTTCTCAGTAATAACGATACTACCACCGTCAACTATTGAGCTCTTATCTACAACATCCATCAATAGAGTTGAATAAGTTAAAAATGATGATCGTATATACCCTAGATGATTGCTATCAATATCTGGATGATTTCCGACTCTCAACGCTTGATAAATCAAACCATACTTTGCTATATCCACTATGAGCTTTTTGCATTCATCGTAGCTAGCGATTTCACCGACCAACTTTTTAAAAGAGTAGTAAATTACTTTGGCATTTTGATTCACCAGCTCATATGATTTTATTGCTATATATTGTCGGAAAAATTTTTCCAGTTCATTCTCTATTTCCTTTTCAGAAGAAAAAAGAGATTCAAATTTTTTCGTATATAAATCAATCAGTAGCTTTTCTTCATTGTGAGTGCACTGATAATTTTTAAACGTGAATATATAGTTTTTGATTAAATCAGAACCAGAAAGGGGCTTTCCCCCGACATTGATTGACTCAAATACGGAGTTCTCGTCCTGCGCATCGTCCAAAAATATGGCAACAACTTTTACTCGATCTAAAATTTCAACAAAATTTTCTAGCTGTGGTTGGTCCATTAATGCTAAATGCTTGTAGATATATGAATAGTTTTCCCAGTAATTGGTTAACTTATCAGTAGCAGTAATGGCTTCAAGATCACCCATCAAAATAGTGGAAAGCGTACCTTGATGTTCCATATTATTTAATTTGAGTTTGATTACTCCATCGTTCTCGGAAAATAAAGCTCTACCAATATTTTTTGCAGCTAATTTGGCTTCGTCTGTTTTTGTTTTATGTAAGAAAATATCTCTAATAGCACACAGAATTAAAATGGTTGTTGTAATTCGCTGTTGTCCGTCAATTACAGCACGCTCTTCTTGGAAACCTCTAATCTGATTTTTAAAAATCACGTTTCCAATATAGTATTCTGCCTTCAAATTTCCTTTATATTCTTCGCCAAATTCAATAATATCTTCAAGCAGTTTTTTGACCTGTTCCTTAGCCTTCCAGGTGTAGATTCGTTGATAAATCGGAATATGAAATTGTGCGTTGTCCCCGATTATTAATTTTCTTATGCCCTTTTGATCGGTGGTAATCGTCATAATCATCTTCCTAACAATTTATGTTTGAGTTGCAGGGTTACTTTCGTCTTGCGGATGGTAGCGACAATAGATTAAAAGTTTTAAAATAGCAACAAATTTCACTTGAAGTTCAATGCTTATAACGAATGGATTGGGAAGATTCACATGAATATCCACCTGCGCTGAAGGCATAAATTGCAACCGCAAATCTAAGTTCAAATTCCACGGCATCTCTGTTTTTGCCCGTCAATCTATCTGCATCACCTTTTCCCCGTCTCGCTAAAAACGCCAAGATTTGCACGTCTGTGAATCAACACAAGCATTCCCCTTCGGGATTTTCTGCAATCGGTTCTCTCTTCGTTGCGACTGCGATTTTGACAAATTGCTTGCATTGCTTCTTGTCCAGCCATGCCATTCGTGGCTTAGGCGAAACGACTCAAAAATGATGCAGATAAACGAGTTGTGAAGTCTGCAAAAACAGAGCAAGTCTTCAATCAACTTCAGGCTCAACCAGCCTAAAAACGATACGAAAGCAGAGAACACCATGAGCACATTTTTCGCACAGCCTTATAGTTTGGACGCAGTTGGTTTTTACTTTGATACCTTGGAGGCATACACCGAGAAATCAGAAAGCCTGTTAGACACCTTTGGCAATCCCGTGGAGGAGTTTGAAATTCAATTCATAGATGGTGAAGACTGCCAATTGTTTTCAGCGTGTGGTATCAATCAAGCCAATTTAAACCTATGGTTTGAAACTATTGCCGATTTAGCCGAGCATGAGAAAACAGCTTTGTATTACTTGTGCAGTGTTTCAAGCTATAACTTGGAAAATGCTTTGGATAAGCTGGAAGACGTGAATTTGTCCGAAGGCAGTTTGAAAGACGTAGCTGAAACTCTGTTTGACGAATTCTACTTAAGCGACGTGCCCGAATCAGTGCGTGCTTATATTTATTACGAAAAATATGCGCGAGATTGTGAAATGGGTGGCGATTTATACGAATTTGATTTTAACGGCACAACTTGGACCTGCACCAATGCTTCAGGCATATAGTCAAAAACGCTTGGACTGGGTGGGCAGGTTGGACTTGCCTACAGAAAGAACGTGTTTTGATTGAAAATATTGATAGGCTACGGCGTAGCCTATACGTAGCCTAGACACCAAGAAACAAAAAAGGGTTAGTGCCTACTACGGCTCTAACCCTTGATGTACTTGGTGGCCCGGGGCGGAATCGAACCACCGACACAAGGATTTTCAATCCTCTGCTCTACCGACTGAGCTACCAGGCCAAGACGAAAGAGTATAGCGAAACATGTGCTGGAATGCAAATGTTTTGTGACTTCACGATGCATTTTCCCCGTTTTCTCCTGCCTAATTGTGGTTCGCGGTGCGGAAAGGCGAAATTTTGCCTGCGTCGTATAATGGTCAAAAATTGATGAATGGAAATAAATCTCATGGCTTCGGTGGCAGAGCGACAGCATGTATGCGTAATTGGTAATGGGGCAGTGGGCAAGTTAGCTGCGCTGGCCTTGTCGCAAGCGGGGCTTTCGGTGGTTTTGCTGGGTGCCGCACCTAGTCTAAAAAAATCAACCGATGCTAATGCGTGGGATGTGCGCGTGTTTGCCTTAAACCGCGTGGCGCAAACTTTGCTGGCGGATGTCAAAGTTTGGGGTGCGCTCGATCTGGCGCGCGTGCAAGCGGTTAGTGCGATGAAAGTTGCCGATGCGGGGCAAGGGGGCGCGGCCACTTCTGCCGCTTTAGATTTTGATGCGTATGGCGCACATGTCGAAGAGCTGGCGTGGATTGTTGAAGATAAAAATTTGAATCACGCCTTAGATAGTGCATTGAAATTTGCCAAGAACCTCACGCAAGTTTATGGCACGGCGCACGCGATGCAGATCAAAAGTGATGTCGCTGAAATCGTGTTGGGCGATGGCACGCAAATTCAAGCCGAGCTATTGGTGGGGGCGGATGGTGCGCAGTCGTGGTTGCGCGGGCAGTGTGATATCGACATTGATTATCGCTCTTACGGCCAGCGTGCGATTGTGACGAATTTCGCGTGCGAAAAGCCCCATCATGGCGTGGCGCATCAGTGGTTTACGGAAGACATGGGCATCATCGCGCTACTCCCCTTGGCTGGAAATCAAGTTTCTCTAGTTTGGTCTGCGCCGGATGCCTTGGCGACGCAGATCGAGCAAGAATCTTTAAGCGATTTAGCACAAAGACTAGCGGTTTTTTGTGCGGCGGCGCTGGGCGCATTAACGCCTTTATTGCCTGAAGAGTTGAAGTCGTTTCCGCTGCAGTTTTTACATCCCCATACACTGATAGCGCCGCGCGTAGCCTTGGTCGGTGATGCTGCCCATGTCGTGCACCCGTTGGCTGGGCAAGGCATGAATCTGGGCTTTGCTGATGTGGCAGATTTGGTCGCGGTCTTAACGGCGCGTGAGACTTACCGTGATTGCGGTGATGAACGTGTATTGCAACGTTATCGTCGTGCGCGCAAAGAAGACATTGCCTTAATGCAGTTTGCAACGGATGGATTGACACGTTTGTTTGCCAGTGACCTAGCTGCCGTGCGTTTCGGTCGGCAAATTGGCATGAATTTTTTAAACAATTTCTCGCTGCTGAAGCGAAAGTTGATCACCCATGCGATGGGTAAATAATCAATATCACCATCGCCTTATTTTTTTTGGACGGAAAGAAAATGAAATTGAATCTCTTAAAACGCTGGGCTATCGGTGCAGCAGTCTTTTGTGCGGCGCTTGTCAGTCTCAATAGTAACGCGGCGGGGCAAACGCCGGCGGCGAGCAGTGCAACACCTTCCACAGTGCCTGCTGCAATCGAAGCGGCAATTAAAAAAGCGGTTGAGCCACGCTTAGGCGAAGGTGGCAAAGTGGATGCGATTACGAAGACGCCTTATAGCGGCTTATATGAAGTGCGTGTCGGTGGTGAGATTATTTACACGGACGAGAAAGCGCAGTTCATGTTTATTGGTAGCGTGATTGATTTGCAAAACTCGACCAATTACACCAAGAATCGTCTCGACGAAATCCAAAAAATTAAATTCGCTGATTTACCTTTTGATTCAGCTTTGAAGACGGTGCGCGGTAATGGTAAGCGCGTGATTGCTATCTTCGAAGATCCGCATTGTGGCTATTGCAAACGCTTACGTAAAACTTTGCAAGGCATGGACAATATTACTGTCTACACCTTCATGTTCAATATTTTGTCGCCCGACTCAGTCGTTAAATCAAAAAACATTTGGTGCAGCGCGGACAAAAACAAAGCTTGGGATGATTGGATGTTAAACGGTGTTGAGCCTAAGCTTGCGCCAGAAAAATGTACCACGCCAAACGACAAAATTTTTGCGCTAGGCAAGCGTTTTAGCATCAGTGGCACGCCTACCATTTTCTTCGCTGATGGCACGCGTGCGCCAGGCGCAGTGGATGCGAAGTCCTTAGAAGAAAAATTCGCAAGCCTTAGTAAGTAAAATTACCCAAAATTGCTTAGTGCCGAAATGCCTTCGAAATGGATACGAAAAGGCGTCGATTTTGCGGCGCACTTCGGGTCAATCGAAAAGCGGTGAGGCGCATGAATAAAGATTTGTTTGCCTCATCGATACTCATAAAAACATCTGCAGCTCACATGCAGATGAGTACGCAATGAAGCGCTCCCCCTTGTTTGGCGTGTTATTAGCAGCCGGATTGGGGCGACGCTTTGATGCCAGCGGTACGGAAAGCAAACTGCTACAAAATCTGCCGGACGGTCGCTCCGTCATTCAGCACAGCGCCTACGCTTTAATCTCCGCCTTACCCAACGCACTCGTCGTCGTTAACCAACATCAGCACAGCGCCGCCTTGCTTGCGCAATGCTTGCCACTCGGCTTTGATGGCGTGACTTGTGCGCATGACCAGCATCACCCTGAGTTTGGCATGGCAAATTCTATAGTGCAGGCGATTCAAGCCACGCCTGAAGATTGCACAGGTTGGATAATCGCCTTAGCTGATATGCCGTATGTTCAACCCAGCACTATCCACGCAATTCGCGATGCGTTGCAAGCTGGTGCGGAGTTGGTTGTGCCAAGCTATCGTGGCCAGCGCGGCAATCCCGTAGGCTTTTCAGCTCGATATCGCGCCGATTTATTAGCCTTGCGCGGGGATCAAGGTGCGCGCCAATTGTTGCGCGACCATCCGCTGCAAATACTGGATGTAGCGGATGCGGGAATTTTGCGTGATATTGATTTGCGAGAAGATTTGTTGTCTAAACGGTCGGGCTAAGCTGGTGAGGAATCGCCGATATGAAAACAAAACTATCTATATACTTATGCCTGTATATTTTTAATGCGCTTATTAGAAAAGCGCTAATGGCATAATAATTTCTTATACTCCTCTATTTTTATTAATTTCTGTTGTGCGGCGTTTTGGATTTCTGGTTCGTTTGCCCGATAAAAATAATCCTGCGACCTTAAAGATTCAACTTAGAATACTCGTTCTCTTACTCTCAGCCTCCACGCGGGCCTCAGCACTTAAAATGAATTTATTCGATAAACTTCTAGCGACGCGATTAGGGTTTGCGGGATTAATTCCCTTCGTCACCCTTAGTTTGGCCTGTTGGATAGTGCACCCAGGATGGTTGCCGCAATTCATACAGGCGCAACTTTTTTATGGTATTGCGATCTTGTCGTTTTTAGGTGGACTGCACTGGGGCGTTGCGTTGCTTTTGCGTGACAGGCCAGCGGGCCAGGTAAAGCGGGCGTTGTTGTGGGGCGTGATGCCGAGTATTTTTGCGTGGGTGTCGATGGTGAATGTCGGCGTGGCGTTTTTAGTGCAAATGATCGGCTTTGTAATTGCCTACCAAGTTGATAAACGATTCTATGCCGATTACGGCTTGCCGGAGTGGTTCTTGGCCCTACGTTTTCGTCTAACTTGTATTGTGATCGGCTCGCAAGCGCTGACCTTTCTCGCAGCAAATTTGCGTAATACCGTGTAACTTTTTTCTGCTTATGAACAAACAGGTCAACATGAAATCAACTCCCATTCATTACAGCATTGTTCCTAAAGACTTGGCAGGACATGTTTTTCATGTGCGCTTAGTCATTGCGCAACCGCATCCAGAGGGGCAAGTACTTGCCTTGCCAGCGTGGATACCTGGCAGTTACATGGTGCGTGAATTCGCGCGCAATATTGTCCGTATCGACGCGTTTGCGAACGGCAAAAAAATTGAGTTGGAAAAATTAGATAAGCAAACTTGGCGCGCTGCGCCGTGCAAGACCGCACTCACGGTCGAATATGAAGTCTATGCGTGGGATTTGTCGGTGCGCGCTGCCCATCTCGACCAAACGCACGGCTTCTATAACGGCACCAGTGTGTTCCTGCAAGTGATGGGGCAGGCAGATCAGCCGCACACTGTTGAGATACAAAAACCAAGCGACGCCTGCGCAAGCAATTGGCGTGTCGCAACCGCCTTGCCTGAATTAGGTGCTGAACGGTACGGCTTTGGCACCTATATCGCTGAAAATTACGACGCACTGATTGATCATCCCGTGGAAATGGGTGAGTTTGCCTTGATCACCTTCAATGCACATGGCGTGCCCCATGATTTTGTGCTGACGGGTAAAGTACCGAATGTTGACTTAGCGCGCATTGCTGATGACTTGCAACGCATTTGTGAAACGCAAATTACCTTTTTTGATCCGAGGCGCAAAGAAGCGCCGATGCAACGCTACGTGTTTTTGACGATGGCGATTGGTGAAGGTATGGGGGGCTTAGAGCACCGCGCCTCCACTGCTTTGTTGTGTAGCCGGAACGATTTAGTCACGACCAATACGGATTTTGAAAGTGAGTCCTACACAAATTTTTTGGGCTTGTGCAGCCACGAATATTTCCATACATGGAATGTGAAGCGTATAAAGCCAGACGTGTTTTCTCACTACGATTTACAGCAAGAAAATTACACTAGCTTGTTGTGGTTATTTGAAGGCTTCACCAGTTACTACGACGATTTGATGTTAGTGCGCGCCGGCTTACTCGGCGAAGAAAAATATTTGAAGCTGGTGGCAAAGAATATCAATACGGTGTTGCGTGGCACAGGCCGCACCAAGCAAAGCGTTGCGGAGTCGAGTTTTGATGCGTGGACCAAATATTATCGGCAAGACGAAAACGCACCGAACGCGATTGTCAGCTATTACACCAAAGGTTCGTTAATCGCTTTAGCCTTAGATTTGACCATACGGTCTGAAACGCAAGGCAAAAAATCTTTAGATCACGTAATGCGCGACCTCTGGCGTTGCTTCGGTTTTGAGTATTACGAAGATATTCGCGTTGATGAGCAACGGGGCTTGGGCGAGCGCGATTTCGCCAACGTGGTGGAAGATGTGACGGGCGTGAATATCGAACGTTTTCTAGCGCACTACGTCAACGGTAAAGAAGACCCGCCGTTAGCAAAATTGTTGGGTCAATTTGGTGTGAAATATGTGGATCAAAACAATCAAGCCAAACCTAGCCTCGGTGCGCGCGCGGTGAGTTCAGGCAGTGATTGCAAGTTGGCGAATGTTTATGAAGGTGAAAGCGCCCATCAAGCGGGCTTGTCCGCCGGTGACGTGTTAATCGCGATCAATGGAATTCGCGTCACGGCAAGCGACGCGGCCGATCAACTTGCCAGCAAGTTAGCGCCGTATGCAGTGGGGGAGACCATCGAGGTACACGCGTTTAGGCGTGACGAACTGATTCTGCGCAAAGTAAGCTTGCTAGGAGACGCTGCGCCTAATGTGGTGTTAAGGGTGGCAGAGAGCAAGAAAACGCCGTGTGCTGCGTATCGCCCCACGGTGAAGTGGCGTAAATAAGTGGTTTAAATGAGCAGCGCGAATGAACGGCGCAAACACCTGAATGTGATCGAGCTTAAGGTTCGCAAATTCGCGTCAAAACAGCTTAAGGTTGGGGCGGCGTTTTTTGCGGCACCTGTTGACTTGTTTCTTGTGGCAGTAATCCAAGCTGTTGCCACACCCAGTGCCCAATCAGGCGATTGGGCAAGAAAGTAAAGATGCCTGCGACTATCATCGCGCCAACATAAGTACCTATCATGGTGGCGCGGTGTTTTTTTACTTGGTGGGTACGCGCTCGATACACGCCTATCACCAACATAATCGGCGTGACAACAGAGAGCACATGAATTAGCGTGAAGTTACCGTCTTCTTTAATCCAAAACGAAATCAGCGCCACGATCATCATCAAGATGACCCAAGTCCAGCCCAATATACGATGGCTGATGCTGCCTTTCTTACGCGCCAAGAGGGTCGCACCTAGCACCACGCAGGTTGCGGCTAGCCCAGCGTGGGCGATAATGCGTGGTTCCCAAGTAAAGTACGGCATTCTGCATCTCCATTTTTAAGAAAACAGGCAGTATAGTTAAAATTAATGCTATTTGCGCTTATAGGATAAGCACATTAATTTAATGCTGGGCGTAGTATCTCTGCTCATTCGACAAGATCCTTCGTCATTTTTGGGCAGTTTAAGCAAACAGATTTTCCAGCGCTGCGCCTGGGTTGTCGGCGCGCATAAACGCTTCACCAACCAAAAAGCCATGCACGTGGTGATCGCGCATGCGCTTCACATCCGCCTTATCCATAATCCCCGATTCAGTGATGACTAGCTTGTCAGGCGTGATCATCGGCAGCAAATCGAGCGTGGTGTCTAAGCTGACTTCGAAGCTTCTTAGGTTACGGTTATTGATCCCGAGCAGTGGCGTGTTTAAACGTAAAGCCGCTTCCAGTTCGGTGGCGTTATGCACTTCGACTAACACGTCCATGCCAAGCTCGTGCGCGCAGACTTCGAGTTCTTTCATCAGCCCGTGGTCTAAGGCGGCCACGATCAATAAAATGCAATCAGCACCCCAATGCCGAGCTTGATAAACCTGATAAGGGTCGATCATGAAATCTTTGCGCAAAACCGGCAAGGTGCACGCTTGCCGCGCCTGAAATAAAAAGCCCGGCGCGCCGTGAAAAAACTGTACGTCCGTCAGCACAGAAAGGCAGGCGGCACCGTGTTGTTCGTAACTTAAAGCGATTTCAGCGGGCTTGAAATCTGCACGCAAAATGCCTTTCGACGGCGACGCCTTTTTGATCTCGGCAATTACGGCAGCGCTACCAGACATGATTTTTTTTCGTAAGCTGACTTCGAAGCCGCGCAAACCTGCGCGTGCCTCCTGATCGCTTTCGACATCAGCACGCAAGCTAGCCAAGGATTGGATTTTTTTCCCTGCAGCGATTTCCTCTTTTTTTACCGCGAGAATTTTATTGAGTATGTCTGACATGGTTTTTTTATCTTTTATTGAGAATTGCTTGAGATACGATGGTTCTTATAACCAACTTAGCGCTTAAGCTGATTTGTCAGTTGAACAAGTTGCTCTAATTTCGTCTTCGCCGCGCCCGATTCAATCGCGTTTCGTGCGGCAATGAGTCCATCACCTATCGTGGCCGAAACACCTGCGCCATACAGAGCAGCGCCCGCGTTCAAGCAGACGATGTCTTTCGCTGGCCCGTTAATATTGTTGAGCACTTCGAGCACTCTTTGTTTAGATTCTTGAGCGTTTGCCACCTTCAAATTTCGCGCGGAAACCATTTGCAAGCCAAAGTCTTCCGGGTGAATATCGTATTCACGAATCTCGCCGTTGATGAGTTCGCCGACCATGGTTGGCGCGCCTAATGACACTTCATCCATATTGTCGCGACCCCAAACGACCAAGGCATGTTGCGCACCGAGACGTTGTAGCACGCGTACTTGAATACCGACTAGATCAGGGTGAAATACGCCCATCAAAATATTCGGCGCACCTGCTGGATTGGTAAGTGGCCCGAGTATATTAAAAATCGTTCTCACGCCCAATTCTTTGCGTACTGGCGCAGCATGCTTCATCGCCGCGTGGTGGTTGGGCGCAAACATAAAGCCTATGCCCGTTTGCGCAATCGATTGAGCGATTTGCTCTGGCTGCAAATTGATATTTACACCCAAGGCCTCTAACACATCGGCACTACCCGATGAAGAAGAAACGCTGCGACCGCCGTGTTTGGCGACCCGTGCGCCAGCCGCTGCGGCCACAAACATCGAGGCGGTGGAAATATTAAATGTATGCGCACCATCACCGCCCGTGCCAACGATATCAATCAACTTATCGGTGTTGGCCAAGGGCACTTTGGTGGAAAACTCGCGCATCACCTGTGCTGCGGCCGTGATTTCGCCTATGCTTTCTTTTTTTACTCGTAATGCCGTGGTGAGCGCGGCGATCATGACCGGGGACATCTCACCACCCATGATCTGGCGAAACAGATACAACATTTCATCATGAAAAATTTCGCGATGTTCGATCAGGCGCAACAGCGCTTCTTGCTGAGAAATGGTCATGATTGTGCTCCGCGCAGAAAATTTTTCAGCAAAGCGTGGCCGTGCTCGGAAAGTATCGATTCGGGATGAAATTGCACGCCCTCCAAGGCGAATTCTTTGTGGCGCACACCCATAATTTCGCCGTCATCCGTCCACGCCGTGACTTCTAAGCAATCGGGTAAACTGCTCCGCTCAATCGCCAGCGAGTGATAACGGGTAACGATGTAGGGGCTGGGTAAATCTTTAAACACGCCAACGCCGGTATGGGCAATCGGGGAGGTTTTACCATGCATCACTTGCTTGGAGCGAATGACGTTTCCACCAAATGCAGCGCCAATCGCCTGATGTCCGAGGCAAACGCCAAGAATGGGAATACTGCCGGCAAAACGCTTTAATAAAGGCACAGAGATGCCCGCTTCGTTGGGTGTGCATGGGCCTGGTGAAATGCAAATATGGTCGGGCTTAAGCGCAGCGATCTCATCGAGCGTGATTTCGTCATTCCGAAAAGTGCGCACATCCTCACCCAACTCAGCAAAATACTGGACCAAGTTGTAAGTGAAGGAATCGTAATTGTCTATCATTATTAGCATTTAAAACCCCTCAACACAGAGACACAGAGACACAGAGACACAGAGAAAGATCGAATCATAAAGAAATCCGTTTGATTCCATCTTTCAGCACTGGCACCATAAAATTAATTAATAATCCGGTTTTATAACCAGACAGTTTCAAATACGTAAGCAATTGCGCTTGATGAATTGGGTTAATGACGTCAATCGCCTTTAGTTCTAAAACGATACGGTTTTCGACCACCATATCTAAACGATATGCGGCGTCAATATCCATGCCCTTGTAATTGATCTGCAACGGGACTTGGCGCTTGAAGTTAAGGCCGCGCAAATAAAGTTCGTGACAAAGACAATTCTCATAGGCACTTTCGAGCAGTCCCGCGTCTAAATGTCGGTGAACTTCGATTGCTGCACCGATCACCGATTCAGTTAGAGCATTTATCTGTGCCTCTGTGTCTCTGTGTTGAGGGGTTTTGAGCGCTTCCATTTAAATTTCTCCGTCCAACCCATCTTGCACCTGCTCCGCGGCGCGCAGCATGGCGCGGGCTTTGTTTTCTGTTTCTTGCCATTCCATTTCTGGTACGGAGTCCGCCACGATTCCCGCTGCCGCTTGTACGTAGAGCATGCCGTCTTTGAGGACGCCCGTGCGAATGGCGATGGCTAAATCCATTTCGCCGCCAAACGATAAATAGCCGCAGGCGCCGCCGTAAATACCGCGCTTGGTGGGTTCAAGTTGATCAATCAATTCCATGGCGCG
>JAIETO010000117.1 GCA_019745005.1 Burkholderiaceae bacterium | reverse complement strand
AATGCCTGCATGAAGAGCTATGGTGGATTTGAGCACAATCTCCAAAGCTTACGCGTCGTTGACGAGTTAGAAGAAAAGTATGGCGCGTTCCTAGGATTGAATCTTTGTTTTGAGACGCGGGAGGGCATTCTCAAACATTGCTCTATTCAAAGTGCCCAAAAGCTGGGCGATATTGGTCTACGTTTCATTCACAAAAAGCAACCGAGTTTGGAAGCGCAACTCACCAATATTGCTGATGAAATTGCTTATAACAATCACGATATTGATGATGGCTTGCGTTCCGGTTTATTGCTCGAAGCAGAACTTATGGAACTTGATCTTTATGGTCGACATAGGCGCGAAGTCGATCTTATTTTCTCTCATATTCCAAGCAAACGTGCGATTGCCGAAACGATACGGCGTATGATTAACTCGCTGATTATTGATTTAATCAAGAATACAGACGACGCTATAAAGCGATTTGCGCCAACAAATATTGACGACGTGCGGAACATGCCAAAGTTGGTCTCTTTTTCTGAACATGTTCAAAAAGAAGCGCAAACGCTTCAACAATTTCTTTTTCAGAAGCTGTACCGTCATTACAAAGTGAATCGCATGACGCACAAAGCGCGCTCAACCGTAACGGAGTTGTTCGATGTCCTCATGGCGGAGCCTCAATTGTTGCCGCCCGACTACCGTGTCAATGTGAAAGCATTAGATGAGGTTCAGCGCACGCTCCAAGCAAGAAAAATCGCGGACTACATCGCTGGAATGACGGATCGGTTTGCAATTAAAGAGCATCGCAGACTTTTCTTTTTTGACGAGTCTTAATCCTTCATCACGTATGCATGATGAACTAACAAGGAGTAATCGTATGAACTTGCAAAAGCCGCACATCAAATCATTCTCTACGCATCTTGTTGGGGTTCTTCTTTTGTCGATCAGCATGACAGCCGCCGCTTTATCTTTGAGTGATCTTAGCAATCAAGATGCAAATGCGGGATTGAAAGCTGCGCTAGAACAAGGGTCCTCTGCAGCCGTCGCTAAACTTGGCGTCGCCGACGGTTTTTTGTCGAACGAGAAAGTCAAAATTCACTTGCCCAAAATTTTAGAGCAAGCGAAACCTGTCTTGAAGTTAACGGGCAAAGGCGCGAAGCTTGATGAATTAGTGGTGTCTATGAATCGTGCCGCAGAATCAGCGGTGCCATTTGCGAAACCACTGCTCGTGAGTGCTATTAAATCCATGAGCGTGACCGACGCTAAGAAGATCTTAACGGGCGGTGACACCTCAGTTACTGAATTTTTTAAAGAGAAAACTTCCGGTGCATTGAGCGATAAATTTCTCCCTTTAGTCAAAGGTGTTACCGACAAATCAGGCTTGGCAAACCAATACAATAGCTTGATGGGACAAGTACAAAAGGTCGGCGTCGTTTCTAAAGAAGATGCTACGGTCGAGGCTTATGTCACCAAACGTGCAATGGATGGCTTGTTTCTGATGATTGCCGAAGAAGAAAAAGCCATACGCCGCGACCCAATTGGTAGTGGAAGCAAGATCATCGGCAAAGTCTTCGGACTAGTAAAGTGATGAAAAACGGGTTCGATACAGAGCAACAAGGGCAGACGAGTTTACAAACAAGCTGCGCGCTAAAGTCACGCAGAGCGCTCCCTTAAACAAAACAAGGTGGTGCTCAAGGCTAAAGCGCTTCTGCGTGTGCTCTTTGCCTAGCTGAGATGTCGTAATGGATGAGCATAACTCGGCCAAATTTCGGCAAAAAAATCGCTCACCATCATAGGCGTAACCTCGTCAATCTGAGCAGGTCGCCACTGGGGCAGATTATCTTTATCAATTACCAATGCCCGCACGCCCTCAAGCACTTCACCATGCGCAAAACAGTGACGTACCATCGTCCGCTCCATCCGCAAACAATCACCAACTGACAGCGTTCTGCCACGATACAGTTGTTCCAAGGTCACTGCCATAAGTAGGGGAGAACGTTTCTCCATTGTTGTCAGTGTTTGTTGTGCAAAAGGTGTGTTGGTTAGAGCCAGTGAACGCATTACATCTTGCACGCTCGTTGCGCCAAAGTGGTGATCAATCTCTAGCCGATTTTGCGCTAAAGCAGAGTTCGCCAATAAGTTGTGCGATTCAAAATCAGCGCAGAAATTGCGTATAACTGTTCGCACGTCGCCATGGCTTGTTTGAAAAAGCGCCTCGCTCAGAGCGGGCAGCTTTTCAGAGGGAATAAACACGTCAGCTAAGCCAGCGTAGATTGCGTCGGAAGCGGAAATCACTTGCCCGCTCAAGCCTAAATATGTGCCGATGTGCCCTGGCGTTTTGGTTAAAAAATACGAACCACCAACATCGGGAAATAAACCGATATTGACTTCGGGCATCGCCATTTTGGTGCGCTCAGTAACGATACGCAGTTGGTTTTCCACGCTTGCCTGTCCGATGCCCATACCGCCACCCATCACGACACCATCTAAGAGCGAAATATACGGCTTTGGGTAGAAATGAATTAAATGGTTTAGTGCGTATTCTTCAGTAAAAAAATCTTCCAAAAGCGCGCTACCTGCCTTTAAGCCACCAACGCCTGCGTCATAAAAAAAACGAATATCGCCGCCAGCACAGAACGCTTTGCCTGTTGCACCGCGTATGTAAATCGCTTTTACCTCCTGTTGATCGCGCCATTGCAGTAAAACTTGAGTTAAAGCCCTGATCATCTCAAGTGAGAGCGAATTGAGCGCTTGTGGCCGATCAAGCGTAATTACGCCAATCTGGTTTTTGATTTCGGTGCTAATGAATGGTGTCATTTTTTTCATCGTTTGTTTAAATTTAACAAGAAACTATAAAAGCGAAATTATCGCGAAATTATTGGCAGTGCGTGATGATTTTGGCTTTTTTTGGGAGTTGATTGTAAGCGTTAAAAACGCATGAAAAATATATACTCGCTATTGTATATTTAGATAGCGCTTTAATTTAAAGCGCGTTTGATGCAATAAATAAGCATACTCCGCGAAAAATAAAAAAGGACGCAAATTGCGCCCTTTAATGATTGATGAAACTTATTGAACCCAGATTTTCCATTAGGCGCGCTTGATGCGCTATTTGTGTGCTGGCGGCGCATTTCCGGCCATTTTTGCGCCGAAAACGGGTGGCTCTTCGTTGTCAATAGCTCGCTATTGACGCCTCATTCGCCACAAAACTGGCTCGAAAAGTGCACCCGCCATCATCACAAATCCTAACGGAAGATCTGGGTTAAATCTCTACAGATGTCGGATCGGGAATATGCTTGATCGCGTCGTGTTGATGATTTTGGATTTTGTCTTTATGTTTGATGACTTGGCGATCGAGTTTATCGACCAAGGCATCGACAGCGGCGTAGAGGTCATGCGCCAAACTTTCAACGTGGATATCTTTGCCGCTGATGTGGAGATTTATATCTGCTTTGTGTCGTTTGTCTTTTTCCCGGAGCTTGTCGACTGTGAGGATAACCGCGATATCAATGACTTGATCGAAATGCCGCCTGATTCGTTCGAGTTTGCTTTGTACATATTCACGGATTGCAGGAGTTACTTCGAGGTGATGTCCACTGATGGTGAGATTCATACTACGCTCCTTTGGTGATGTTACATGCTAAAAATGTTTAGCCGATTTTGTATTAAACGACAAAATATTACTGATCGAGCTAAATCATATATAACAATATAAACTGAAAATACAAGAACTGTATTACAAAGTTTTACGCAGACTCACGGGGGGGATTTTCAACGCTTCACGGTATTTCGCAACGGTGCGTCGCGCAATAACCATGCCTTGTTCGCCCAGCATGTCTGCAATTTTGCTGTCAGAGAGTGGGCTTTTCTGGTTTTCTGCTCCTATCAATTGCTTGATGAGTGCTCGTATTGCGGTGGATGATGCCTCCCCACCTGCTTCCGTCGCAACATGGCTACCGAAGAAATATTTCAACTCAAACATGCCATGGGGCGTGAGCATATATTTTTGAGTTGTTACGCGCGAGATGGTGCTCTCGTGTAAACCCAGTGTATCAGCAATTTCGCGCAAAACAAGGGGGCGCATGGCAACCGCGCCGTGCGAAAAGAAATTGCGTTGTCTTTCAACTATCGCTTCGGAAACGCGCAAAATCGTATCGAAACGTTGTCGCATATTTTTGATTAGCCAACGCGCTTCCTGTAGTTGCGGAGTGAGGCTGGCGTCACCACGATGTTGCTTCATGATGTTGGCATACATGCCATGCAATCGTAACTTTGGCATCACGTCTTGATTCAGCATTACCGACCAATCATCGCCCACTCGTCGCACGATCACGTCAGGTACAACGTAATCAGAAGTTGCGGCGGCGAATTTTGCACCTGGCTTCGGGTCGCAAAGATGAATCACGACTTGTGCTTCGCGCAGATCTTCGTCATCGCATTGAAAAATTTTCCTGAGTTTGGCGAAGTCTTTTTGCGCAAACAAAGTCAGTTGCTTTTCGACGATTTGCAAGGCAAGGCGGCGCGTGACAAAGGCTATATTCGGCAAACGCTTAATTTGAATGGCGAGGCATTCGGACACGTTGCGCGCACCGACACCTTCTGGATCAAAGCTTTGCAGCATATTTAACGCGAATTGCAATTCTTCTGGTTCAACACAAAGCTCGATTGGCAAACTACCGTGGATTTCATCAAGCGATTCAGTTAAATAGCCATTGTCGTCCAAGGCATCAATCATAATTTCGATCAATGCACAGTCGCGATGTTCGCGCACGTTTAAACGCATTTGCTCTAGCAAATGTTCTTTTAAGCTTGTTTTGTTTGCCTCTAATTGCGCGCGCCCATCGTCTTCCTCGCCCGATTTACTTGCGCTTCCACCGAGGTCAGAATTCCAATCGTCATCAGCAGCACTGCTTGCTTCCGTCGTGTTGTCAGCCGCGCTGCTGGATTCGTTTACATCGCCATTTGCTTCAGCGGAAGGCGCATTTTCTTCGCGCACAGGGGCGCCAAATTCAGTTTCTGACTGGTTGTTTGCCGTATTGATTGCACCGTCCGCCAATAAGCGCACAGCGCTGTCCAAAGGGTCATCAACGCGCTCAAGTAAGGGGTTTTCTAAAAGGATGCTTTCTAGTTCTTGATGGAGTTCAAGCGTGGACAACTGCAGCAAACGTATCGATTGCTGTAGCTGGGGCGTGAGCGCCAAATGTTGTGACGTGCGAAGTTGTAGGGTTTGTTTCATGGCCGCTTAAGTCACACACTTACATGCGGAAATGTTCACCAAGATACACGCGGCGCACCGACTCATTGGTGATGATTTCGTCAGGGCGGCCCTGTGCTAACACTTCGCCTTGGTTGATGATGTACGCATGATCGCAAATACCCAAGGTTTCTCGAACGTTATGGTCGGTAATTAACACACCTATGTTTCGGCTTTTGAGAAATTGAACGATGCGTTGAATCTCAATCACGGCAATAGGGTCTACACCAGCAAACGGTTCGTCAAGCAAAATAAAGCGGGGGCTGGTTGCTAGCGCGCGCGCAATTTCCACGCGCCGACGTTCGCCACCTGACAGCGAAAGGGCGGGATTCTCGCGGATATTCTCAATCTGTAACTCTTTGAGTAAAACACGCAAACGCTTACGAATTTCCTTTTCCGTGAGCGCTTGATTGTCTTTATCCACTTGTAGTTCGAGTACCGCTTGAATATTCTCTTGTACCGTCAGCTTGCGAAACACCGAGGCTTCTTGCGGAAGGTAGGAAAGTCCAAGCTTTGCGCGCAAATGGATAGGAAGGTGTGAGATATCTTTGCCGTCGATATCGATCTTGCCTGCGTCTGATGGAACTAGTCCAACAATCATATAAAACGAGGTGGTCTTGCCCGCCCCATTAGGTCCCAGTAGACCAACAACTTCGCCACACTTCACTTCCAACGACACGTCACGCACGACGAGCCGCGCGCCATATCGTTTTTGCAGACCTTGCACTAATAATTTACTCGCCATATTAGTTTGCTGGCTTGTCGGTTTTCGGTTGAATCGTCAGTTTCACGCGGCCCGCACCGGGAACGCGCTGCCCGCTGCTTGTATTCGTGGCGAGAAATACATCATTCAAGCTGTCATAAGAAAGAAACTCGCCCTCTTGTTCTTGCGTGACCTTTTTTCCTTCAAGGTAACGGATCTTTGCCTTAGAAATAAATTTCACCTCTTCGGTTTTGTCGTTGTATTCAATGCGTTCAGCTTCACCTTCCACCCACAGATTTTCACCACCGTCGCGCTTCTGGCGAAAGCTTGCCAACTTACCAGGGCTGGAGAACAGTTGCGCATTTTTTTGTCGACCACCTAGCTCAGTAAGGACGGCTCGACTAGCTCGCACTACCAAGGTGCCACGCGTCAGCACCACGTCACCCGTTAATGTGGTGATATTGAGCTTACCGTCGTGCTTTAAGTTCTCAGCATCGATTTGGGTTTCTTTTAGGCTATCGGCTTTTTCCGCGTACGCTGATTGCACCGCGCAAAACAAGATTGCGCTTAGGCAAAGCAAACGCACACGCAAGTTTTTTTGTTTTTGATGAAGTTCCATAATCTTTGCTTCCACTTTAATTGAGAATGCTGTGTCGTGAGCCAGCGGCATTTTGTGCCAGTCGAATGCGTACTTTACTGTCCAGATGAACTTCTTGCGTTTGATTATTTGCCTGCATACCGATCGCAGTGACTTCAAGGTTTTCCGTGACAAATGACACGGCTTTGTCGGTTTTCATCACGTTGTCATTCGGCAGTAAAAGGATGTATTCCGAGTTCAGTCTCATCGCATTTGAGGTGTTCGTTCTGGGTTTGTCGACTTGCACCTTGCCATACAAATGCACTTCGTCGCGATCATTTTCATTCTGAGTATTTTTATTTTTCTGTTTGATCATTGCACGTTCAGCGCGAATATTGATGGGCATTTGATTGTCGCCAAAACTACTCAACCGTGGTTCTTCAATATTAAAAATGTCGTCGCGTGGATTATGTGTGAGCCGCTTTCCTTCGATATGAAAACTCGCCTTGCCATTGTTTGGAAGGCGAATAAAATCGAAGTCCTCCACATAATAATCAGGTTCATCGCGCGCACTAGCGCGCGAGTTGCCTTCGACGTCATTACGACGAACAACTTCAAGTATCCAAAAACTACCCAGTGTAAGCAAGGCCACGAAGGCAACACCGAGCCAAGTACGAAATCGATCCGCTGTAAAAATGTTTTTCATGCGAGAAACCGCGCCAGCATGTCATCGTATTTGCCCTGCGCTTGCAAAATAAAGTCGCAAAGTTCACGCACTGCGCCTTGGCCGCCAAAAGCTTGGGTCAGGTAATCGACTCGCGACTTTACTTCGCTGTGCCCATTTGGCACGCTGGCAGAAAAACCCACGCGCGCGAGCACAGGTAAGTCGATAATATCGTCGCCGATATAACCGCAATTTGCCGCAGCAATATTGAGCACGGCACTCAATTCAAGAAAAGCAATTTTTTTGTCGTGTATGCCTTGCATAACGTGAGTGATTTCTAAATCTGCCGCACGCTTAGCGACGATAGGTGACTGGCGTGCACTAATGATCGCCGTTTGGATGCCCGCTGCTTGCAACAGGCGTATGCCTTGTCCATCGAGCACATTAAAGGTCTTACAAACTTCCCCTTCCGCGCCGAACTGCAGCGTGCCTTCCGTGAGTACGCCATCCACATCGAAAATCATCAGTCGAACGGCCGCGGCTTTTTTTAAGGCTGCAATATTGTTGTTTTGGCTTGAAGAAGAACTCATCAAATCACCTTCGCCCGCGTTAAATCATGAATATGCAAAGCGCCCACCAGTTTGTTCGCTTCGTCGGCAACAACGAGCTGGTTAATCCTATACTTCTCCATAATCTCAACCGCTTCAACGGCTAATTTTTCGGGGCGTATGGTCCGTGGTTGTGTGCGCATGACATCGGCAATTTTTAAATTCGTAAAATTCTGCTGATTCTCGATGAGTCGGCGTAAGTCGCCGTCGGTGAACACGCCTAATACTGTGTTTTCGGTATCGACAATCGCAGTCATCGCCATGCCTTTTTGCGTGATTTCAAGCAAAGCGGAAGTTAAGCTGGTTTCGGGCAAGACTTGGGGAATCGCATCGCCCGTGCGCATGATGTCTCTCACGTGGGTCAATAAGCGCCGACCAAGGCTACCGCCCGGGTGTGAGCGGGCGAAATCTTCCGCTCGAAAGCCACGAGCGTCGAGTACCGCAACGGCTAAGGCGTCGCCCAATGCCAAGGTCGCAGTGGTGCTCGCAGTTGGTGCCAAATTGAGTGGGCATGCTTCTTTGGCGACGAAGACACTTAAATGAATATCCGCCAAGCTTGCTAAGCTTGATTGTTCGTTCCCCGTCATCGAGATCAGCACCACACCCAAGCGTTTTATTGTGGGCAAAATGGAAATCAACTCGGCCGCTTCGCCTGAGTAGGAAATTGCAATAAATACGTCTTGCGCGGTGATCATACCCAGATCGCCATGTGCCGCCTCGGCGGGATGGACGAAGAAAGAGGGAGTACCCGTTGAAGCAAAGGTGGCGGCAATCTTGCGCGCGATGTGGCCGGACTTGCCTATTCCCGAGACCACCACGCGCCCCTCGCATTGCAATAGTTTTTGAATGGCTCGCGTAAAGTCATTTCCTGCCACGCCAGCCAGTCTCGCTTTTAGCGCCAGAATCGCGTCTGCCTCGATTTGCAAGGTGTCGCAAGCCAATTGGAGCGCGTGATTTGGCGCGCTCGTGGCGGTGTCGAGAAGTTGGGCGATAGGTGGGTTTGCTTGCATGTCCAAAGTATAATCCAATTTGATAAAGCAAGAACTTTGCCAGTTGCTTTAATTTGCGTTTTCTTTCGGCAGGCGTGTTTCCGATGCCATAATCCGCGTATGAGTCCATTAGAAACCACATTAATGCTTTTGGCGGCCGCCGTGTCGGGCGTGGTGGCGTTTCGCATGTTGAACTTGCCGCCGATGTTGGGGTATTTGTTGGTTGGTGTGGTGGTTGGGCCGTTTGGCCTAGGTTTGGCACAAGAAAACGCCATGACGCATGAATTAGCCGAATTTGGCGTGGTGTTTTTGATGTTTTCCATCGGTTTGGAGTTTTCCTTGCCGAAGCTCATCGCAATGCGTCGTTCTGTGTTTGGGCTAGGTTTGGCGCAAGTCGCTGCCACCATCTCGTTGGCGATGGTGTGCGCTCTACTGGCAGGGATGTGGCTGCCAAAAATGTTCCATATAGGCTGGGAAGCCGCGCTCGCGCTCGGCGGCGCTTTGGCGATGTCGTCTACCGCGATCGTCTCGAAAATGTTGACCGAACGCTTGGAATTGGAAAGCCTGCACGGCAGACAGATTATCAGCGTTCTGCTGTTTCAGGACTTGGCAGTCGTACCTCTTTTAATTGTTGTGCCCGCGCTCGCGATGCATAGCAACAACCTAGCAGAAACCTTGTTATGGGCGTCGGCAAAAGCCGCCTTGGTTCTGTTTTTATTATTTTTTATCGGACAAAAATTTGTACGCGGTTGGTTCAGCATTGTGGTGAAACGACGCTCGCAAGAGCTGTTTATGCTCAATCTGTTGCTGATCACTCTTGGTGCCGCTTGGCTTACTGATAAGGCAGGTTTGTCGCTCGCCTTGGGTGCCTTTGTCGCGGGCATGCTGATTTCAGAAACCGAATACAAACATCAAGTCGAAGAAGACATTAAATCTTTTCGCGATGTGCTTTTGGGGCTATTTTTTGTCACGGTCGGCATGCTACTGAACCTTCGCCTTGTTGTTGATCACGGTGGTGCGCTTTTACTTCTTCTACTCGTCCCGGTTTTGCTTAAATTTGGTCTGATCACCTTGCTTGCCAAAGTGTCGGGTAGTAACACCAGTGTCGCCTTGCGTACCGGTTTGGGTTTAGCGCAGGCGGGGGAGTTCGGGTTTGTGCTGTTAAACCAAGTCGGCGGCTTGAATTTGATTGATCCCTTATTGCTCCAATTGATCTTGGCGTCGATGGTCTTGTCCATGTTGATTTCGCCCTTGATCTTAGCCAAATCAGATTGGATCGTGCTGAAACTCTCAGCCAATGAATGGATGGCGCAGTCGCTGGCCTTGACGCAAATTGCCGCGCGCACCATGAACACGAAAAAACATGTCGTGATCGCTGGATTTGGGCGTAGTGGGCAAAATTTGGCAAAGCTTTTGTCAGAAGAACAGATCGATTATCACGCACTGGATTTAGACCCAGACCGTATTCGCGAAGCGCAAAATGCGGGCGCTAAAGTCTCGTATGGCGATGCGGCGCGGCGCGAAAGCCTGCTAGCAGCGGGCATACAC
Organism: Burkholderiaceae bacterium; assembly: GCA_019745005.1. Lineage (GTDB taxonomy): Bacteria > Pseudomonadota > Gammaproteobacteria > Burkholderiales > Burkholderiaceae_D > Undibacterium. Next base: position 3,375 of record JAIETO010000117.1, on the reverse strand, counting down.
AGAGCTGCCGCATTAGTTATCACCTTCACCGACACGCCATCAGCACTGAAGATTTTGCATTTCGTGCATGATGCGCATCCCAGCTTACCTGTCATCGTGCGTAGCCGTGACGATGCTGATTTGAATGTATTGCGCGCGGCGGGTGCGACCGAGGTCGTACCCGAGTTACTCGAAGGCAGTTTAATGCTGGCGTCTCACGCGCTCGTTTTGTTGGGTGTTCCCTTGCGAAAAGTGGTGCATAAAGTACAAGCGGCACGCGACCAACGCTATGAATCGCTGCGCGGCTTTTTCCATGGGCTGAGTGATATTGGCGAAGATGCGGATGTCTTGCAAGTACGCTTGCACACGGTCGTTTTGCCCGAAGCGGTCAAGGCAGTCGGTAAAAAATTAGGCGAATTGCAGCTCGCAGGATTTCAAGTCGAAGTGACCATGATAAGGCGTGGCAAAGAAAAAATTGCAGCAACCGACGAAGTCATCTTACAAGCGCAAGATGTGTTGGTCTTGCGCGGAAATGCGGAAAGCTTGGCGCGTGCAGAGCAGCGGCTGTTAAAATCGTAGCGGCGAACGAAAAGCTGACGCAGGCGTGGAAGCAACGTAAGAATTGGCAGGTTCTAGCCTAGAGAAGGTAAGTTTTTTGAATAACGACATGCCCGCAGGCGAACTGTGTAGGCAGTAAAGGAAAGAAATTCATGTTAAGTGCTTCAGACTATATTAAAGACCATATCCGCACCGTGCCTAACTGGCCGCAGGAGGGTGTGATGTTTCGCGATATCACACCGCTTTTGCAAAATCCCAAAACCTTTCGCGTGTTGATTGATCTGTTTGTGCACCGCTATATGGACGCCAATTTGGACATGATCGCCGGTCTGGATGCGCGCGGTTTTATTATCGGTTCCGTGGTTGCCTACGAACTCAATCTTGGCTTCGTTCCGATTCGGAAAAAAGGTAAATTGCCTTTTAATACCGTCTCCGAACAATACGAACTCGAATACGGTAGCGCCACCGTCGAGCTCCATACCGACGCCTGCAAAGCGGGTGATCGTGTCGTACTCATCGATGATCTGATCGCCACTGGCGGCACCATGATGGCAGGGCGTAAGCTCTTAAATCGCCTAGGTGCCACTGTGGTCGAAGGCGCGGTGATTGTAGATTTGCCCGAGTTGGGCGGCTCTAAGTTAATTGAAGAGAGTGGCTTGCCACTTTATACGGTGTGTAACTTTGAAGGACACTGAGCGTTTAAAGTAAATAGCCAGATCCCTTTGAATTGCTATACTGGTGCTGGTATTTATTTGATGCGCATGTCTGATAAGCGAAAAAGGCGGTATTTTCAACGATACTGCCTTTTTTTTGAAAAATTTTCGCGCAGGTTTCACAAGATATCAATCTTTGAATGCCCTTGCCTTGCGCCGAAATTACGCAGCAGCGTCCCTAGTGTTATCGCCCGATACGCTTGGCTTGGTAGGCTTTGAAGCTAGGTTGATCGTCTGCACTGTTCTCATGCACTGTGAATACACTCATTAATTCCGCTTGGTCAGCCGCTTGCAGTTGCAGTGATTCGGCAGCAATGGCTGCCTCGCGCACCACCACCGTATTTTGTTTGGTGGCTTCGTCAATCTCAATGATGGCGTGATTGATTTGCTCAATACCTGAAATCTGCGCTTCACTGGCCAAGGTAATTTCACCAACAATATCCGTCACGCGCTTCACGCTGGCGACGATTTCATCCATGGTTGTGCCTGCTTGCGCCACCAGCTTGCTACCCGCATCGACTTTCTCGAACGAATCCGTAATCAAAGCTTTGATCTCGTGAGCGGCTGAGGCAGAGCGTTGCGCAAGACTGCGTACTTCACTAGCAACCACGGCAAATCCCCTTCCTTGTTCACCTGCCCGTGCAGCCTCCACCGCCGCATTTAAGGCGAGAATATTCGTCTGAAAGGCAATGCTGTCGATCACGCTGATGATGTCCACAATTTTGCGCGACGACTCATTAATGGAACCCATGGTGTCCACTACTTGCAGCACGACTTCACCGCCTTTCACTGCCACTTTGGAGGCGGACGCAGCTAACTGATTCGCCTGTTTTGCATTCGCGGCATTTTGCCTGACAGTGTTCGTCAATTCATGCATCGATGATGCAGTTTCTTCCAATGATCTGGCTTGCTGTTCGGTGCGCGCAGTGAAGTCATTGTTGCCTGACACGATTTCATCAGAAGCACAGGCAATTGCCTGCGTACCCTCGCGCACGCGTCCCACAATATTGTCGAGGCTTTCATTCATATCCCGCAATGCGCCCATTAACTGCCCTGTTTCATCATTTGACTCAACCCGGATATCGCTCGTTAAATCACCTGAAGCAACGGTTTTAGCAATCTTCACGGCGACTTCTAACGGCCTTACGATATTGCGAATCAATAGCACGGCCAACACGGCGGCAAGCAATACGGCAATCACGCCGCCACCAATCAAAATTGTATTGGTAAGTTTTTGCAGATTGGCCACATCCCATGATCGCTTCACCAATAAATCTTCTTCAGCAGCACGAAACTCGGCAATCATGACGCGCATTTCGTTCATCGCCCGCTCGCCGCGGCCCGTTTGTTCGAACATGACTAAGGAATCGAGTTGTATGGTGCCTGCGGTAACGCCCTTGCGAAGTTTCAAGACCGGATCGATAGCGACTTTCATCCATTTCTGCTGGTCGGCCTCTAGCTTCGCCAAACGTTCCTGTTGCTTTGGGCTATCTGCAGTTAAGCCTTTAATTTTTGTAATACGTTCAGCAAACGACTTTTTGCCCGCATTGAGTGGGTCGAGAAATGACTCTTGTCCGGTGAACGCAAAGCCACGTTCACCGGTTTGAATATTGATGAGACTTTCAAGCAAACCTTGAGTTTGCTCTAAAGCCTCATACGATTGGATATTGCGCAAATTGGCTTCAGAAAAGCGTGAAAAATTCACATAGGCAACGGTAATTAACAGCACCAAAATCATGACGATGGCACCGAAGCCTATATAAAGTTTTGTTCCAATTTTAATATCCGAGAATTTCATCATGATTTCTAATCTTTATTTATTGCCGACTTTGTTCGCGGCGATCGAGCCCAAGAAGTGAATAACATCGCTAATTTGTTCGTCCGTGAGTTCCTCGCCCCAAGGCGGCATAAACTGTGAGCGACCGAGGGCTTTTCCGCCTTGTCGAATAATCAGTTCTTTGTACTGGTCATTTTTGTCGCTTAAAACGAGATTAGCAGGTTTCGGGTTATACAAACGCGCTGCGCGACCTTTGCCATCTGCCTTAATGCCGTGACACAGGACGCAATAGTTATTGAATACGATATTGCCGCGATAGATTGATGCTTCTGGGGAGTTTTTATCTGG
>JAIETO010000098.1 GCA_019745005.1 Burkholderiaceae bacterium | reverse complement strand
AATCAGGTCGTTGTTATTCATTTTTATGCTTCGACGAAGTTGGTTGATTTTGGCGCTAGTGGGTCTGTAATTTTTAGTGGAGGTTCCGTTGCCTTTATTGATTCGGGTGCAATCGCTTCCCAAGACGACTTCAGGTCTCGTAACAAGGTTTGCACTTCGATGAGCTTTTCTTCTTTGTTATGCAGATTTGCCAGCACCAATTGGCTATTCATGTATTCGTATAAGGCATCGAGACTTGCTGCAATTTCTCCGCCTACTTTCTTGTCGAGACTTGCACGCAAACCATTGTCAATGATCGCTATCGCTTTCGAGATTGATTGACCTTTCGCGGCAATTTCCCCATTTTTCATTTGCTGTGTGGCATTTGAAAGTGCGGTCATCGCACCATCAAAAAGCATCACAATCAGTTTATGAGGACTGGCCGAGATGACGCCAGTTTCTATGCCAACTTTCGCGTAAGCGTTTGCGCCAAATGAAGGGGAAGAGCCGAACATATCTGTGATCCTATTTAATTCGCGTTGTCAGAAAAGATTAGCCTTTGTTAGTACCTGTAAGCGAGGCCAAATTTTGTGTTAAGAATGTACTGATATTATTTAATCCGCTGATAGTGCGGTCTAGTGCAGTGAATTGGGCGCGATAACGTGCTTCGGCATCTGCCAAGCGTGCATTTAAGGCTGTCCTTTGCCTACCGATGTCTGTAATACTTCGATTGACGCCATCCGTCGTACTTGCGATGGATCCGGCTGTTCCAATAAAGCCGTCTAGTAATGTGCTCAATCGATCGGCATATCCACGCGAGAAGTCAACGCTGCCTCGTTGCCCGATTGACCCGCCAGTTACCAAAATACGTAAGCCCTCAACACTTGTGCCGGTTCCGCCTGTTAATACCTGACCATCGCCAATTGCGCTTAATCCATTGAAGGTACCCGCAACGTTTTGCCCTGGCGTACCGTTGGTAACCGTTCCCGTGAAAGTACTTGCCGTCGTGCCGTTTCCATCCGCAATACTAACGTTTGAGCTACCGCCGAATTTCGTCGAACGTAAGGTAAGGCGATTAGATCCGTCAACCGACACAGTGGCGCTAGCGCCAATCGATGAAAAAGCAGCAGTACCGTTAATCGATGACTGTAATAAAGCGGCGAGTTGTGACGGTGTGTAATTTGTGCCCTCGGCGAGCGAGACCGCCGCACTCACTCCATCCAAAGTGACGTTCAACGTTGCACCTGGGCCGATTGACGTTGTTGCGCTTAACGGTGTGTCGCCGATTAACGCTCCTTGCGTGGCGATCTGCGATATTTCTAAAGCGTAACTGCCACCTTTGGTCGCATTACTCGAACCCGCAACATTCACTAAGCTATCACTTGCTTGTCCAATCGCAGCAAAAAGTCCGCTTACACCTTTCAAATTGTTCGACAAGGCATCATTAAGCTTCGTTGAATCAACTGCAAGCGAACCATCTCTTTGAAAGCTGATTCCAATTTGAGATAGATTCGTTACTCCTCCGCCCAATCCATTGACTGCAGAGCCTAGGGAATTTCGAACCTGATTTTGAATATTTTGCGTCGTGGCATCACCCAATAACAAGCCGCCTTGTTGAGTACTAGGATTATAGGCCGTTAAATTTCTTATCGAAGTATTGAGGTCGTTATAGGCTTTAACAAAGTTATTGATATTTGATTGTATGCCTGAAGTACTTGCCGCTACGGTGAGTGTGCTCGTGCCCACTTTACTGACATTAAGCGTGACGCCTTGTAAAGTTGAATTTAGGGTGTTGCTTGCGCTACTGATTGCGATGCCATTGACAGTGAGTGCGGCGTTTTTTGCGGTACTTACTTCGGTAAAGTTCTGAACACCCGCTGGGTTGTAATTTAGGAGACTCTCAAGCGCAGGATCGCCGGTAGCGGTGATTTTTAGACTAGAATTCGCGCCCGTTTTAGTGGAACCTAAAACAAGGTGATAGGGTGTTGCGCTGCCATCGCCGACAATTGAGGCACTGACGCCTATATTTGCAGCGTTGATCGCGTCGCGTATGCCTTGCAATGAGTTATTTGTCGCGTCAATAGTGACCGTTCCACTCGCAATCGTCGCGTCTTGCGCGAAACTTGAAGTGGGTGGATAAACTCCGTTTACAGCCGTACCGGTGATCGTTCCAAATTGAAAATTCAACGTGGTTGAGGCACCAGTTCCAATGGCAGCAGTACTGCTGACCTGACCAGCGCTTGAAATACTCTGAGCTTGGGCAACAGCAGTAACATTGATATTGTAGGTGCCAGCGCTTGCAATACTGTTAGTGGAAGCAGAAATAATCGACGTGTCGCTGGAGGTTGCCGTGAGCGTTTGAAAAGAAGATGCTGTCTTGAGGCTTGAAAGGGAATTCTGAAAGCTCGCGAGACCACTCTTAAGGCTGCCATAAGCTGACAACTTAGACTGGTAGCTTGCTTCTCGCCTTGCTAATGTCGTAAGTGGTTGGCTTTCTACTTGAATCAATTTGGTAACTAAACCATTGACGTCAAGACCAGAGCCAATACCCGCTGATTGAATTGCCACTTAATTCCCCTTTAAACATAAGCACACTCTAATTGAATATCGGCAAAGGCAAATCAAACTTTAGAAGGGGATTTGTCTGGCTTTTTTCGCGCTTGGTCTTTGCATGGCTGCAAATGCGTGAAAAACAAAAACAATCACTTTATGCCGTTTGCTTGATCAAGAGTCCCTGAAGCTTATCAAGAGAACGAGCAATCTCAAGTACTTCTTCCGAAGGAATCTGTCTAATTACTTCATTTGTTTCTTGATCCACGACCGTAACGATGAGACGATTAAAGTCATTGTTTAAATTAAACACGACGCCTTGCGACGCGGATTGAATTGTTTGATTAATTTTTTCAACGGCGTTCGAAACTTGTTCGCGATTTGCAGTTGCAACAGGTTCGCTGGTCGGCGTGACAGGGTTGGTTGATTGTGTGGGGGCGGCGGTACGAACTGGTTGTGGCGCGGCGTTTGCGCTCAAACGCTCCGATGTCAATGGCGCGACTGAACTTTGATTGACGTTGGTGATGGTGGCCATGATACTTTCCTCTAAGCAAAATACCCTTGGTCACCGAAATGACCAAGGGATTAACTTTTTCAATGAAGAATTACGCCTCTTCGATTGATATTTCCATTTTTTATTAACGCAACAGAGCCAATACACCCTGTGGCAAAGCATTCGCCTGCGCCAAAATCGCTGTACCTGCCTGTTGCAAAACTTGGCCACGAGTTAAGCTGGCTGTTTCTGCAGCGAAGTCTGCGTCACGAATACGGCTACGTGAAGCGGTCAAGTTTTCAGAAGTTGTTTGCAAGCTGCTCACAACTGATGAGAAACGATTTTGTACCGCACCTAAACTTGCACGGCTGCTGTTAATTGTTGCAAGCGCTCCGTCAATCGCGGCGAGAGCATTAGTCGCACTTGTGGCCGTTCTGACATTGATTGACGAAATACTTAGTGTTGTTAATGTTGTAGTGGGTGCGGTTGTACCAGCAGATAAACCTGCACTTGCAACAGCGCCACCACTAACAACAATACCTGCACTGTTATTGGTGTCTAGCTTAATAGTGCCACGAGTAGTCGCGCCACCCGTTAACCCGCTGTTTGCTGCAGTGAAACCAGCACCAATCGCGATATCCCGCCCATCAGCAGCTGTCAAAGTTACTGCACCAGTATTGCTTGCAGTCGCTGTAACACCAGTTTGGCTGGACAGTAAGTTAATTGCAGCAGCGACGTTTGCGCCTTGGCCAGTTGCGTCACCACCGTTTGCAATCGCACCAATTTGTACACCGTTAATCGTTAATGTGGCGCCAGTGCTAATTGCAGCACCGCCCGAAGTTGCTGCTACACCAGTTACTGTGGTTGCGTTGGCAGTGGCAGAAACACCTGATTGAGCCGAAACGGCATTAATCGCCTGAGCAATTGCAAATGCACTCGACGCGCTTTGACCTGGAGCGGCGCCAGCACGTGACGCGCCGACTTGTTGACCATTTAATGTCAAATCACCTGCTGTCAGAGCAGTTGTTACAGCGGAAGAAGTCAGTGTTGTAGCTGTAGATGACCCGCTGCCACCAAGTGAGGTTGTTCTTGCGCTTGCAATACCAGTAATCGTTACGGCATCAGCCGCTGTTGCATTTGCACCAACTTGAAAACGCTGCGCGGTAAATGAGCCATCCAGAAGATTTACACCGTTAAATGCTGAATTTTGCGCTACACGGTCAATCTCAGCAGAAAGCGCTTGAACTTCGCCATCGATTGCTAAGCGATCAGACGCGGAATTAGTTGCATTGGCTGATTGAACCGCCAAATCACGAATACGCTGTAAGTTGTTACCAATTTGTGCCAAATCGCCTTCAGCAGTTTGCGCTAATGAGATACCATCGTTAGCGTTACGCGCCGCTTGATCCAAGCCGCCGATCTGCGACGTAAAACGTTCAGAAATTGCTAAGCCAGCAGCATCATCTTTCGCACTGTTAATACGTAAGCCTGATGACAAACGTTGTAGAGAGGTATTTAAAGAAGATTGTGATGTGGTTAAATTTCGTTGCGCATTCAGCGATGCAATATTGGTGTTAATAAATGAGGTCATTTTGATTCTCCTTACCCAAGTTTATATAGATTTAACTTAAACATTAAACTTTGGTCTGTGTTTGTTACTACAGCACCGCCGTTGAGTCAGGTAACGGAGCACATTCGAAAATATTTAATTTGTTACCGCAAATAAATATTAAATAATTGACTCAAGTTTTATCCATATGTTCGTTTGACGGCAGATCGTTACAAATCTTTAGGGTGAATTGAAAGGTTTTTTTGGGTCTTCTTCGGGCTAAGTGCGTGGGATTTTTCCCTAAAATGTATTCAAATTGATGTCATTAAACGCGACTTGGGTCCATGCTTGGCGCAGTTTTTGAGATTTTGGCTGCCATGGCAGAACTTTAAACACCGAAAAACACGGTAGTGTTCATTAAGTTCTCGTTTTCTTGCTTTGTTTTTGTCAGATGATCTCGGACGGTCGCTTTTAGTACATCGCAAAACTCTAATCGCAGGTTTCTCGTTTTTAAATTAGTAGGTCTTTCTATCCACCTATGCTAGTCAATGATATAAATGCAATGGAAAAACAAAACTTGTCAACGGCAGAGTTAGATCAGGCGGTTGAAAGAGTGCTCCGGCTCGCATTGAACAAACATCAGGCCGGTGATTTAAGTGGTGCCGAGGATCTTTATCGGCTGATTTTGGAGACTCAGCCGAATCACGCGGATACAAATCACAATCTCGGTGTGTTGGCGGTTCAATCTAATAATCCTGAGGGTGCGCTGCCCTATTTTTTGAGAGCGATTGAGGCAAATTCAAACGCATCCCAATATTGGGTCAGTTATTTGAATACGCTTGTGTCATGTGGTCAGTTCGATGTTGCAACGGACATTTTTACTTTGGCACTAGACCAGGGCGGGGCACTTGAGCAAAGTTTGATTGGCCAACTGAAAGATAAAGGTGAACCTTTCCAATCAACCATCGAGAAGCGATATGGGATAAATGGCTCGAATCGCGAGTCAGAAGAAATGGGCGTTACTTCTAAATTAGGAAAATTAGGTCGAAGACCCAGCAAGCAAGAGATGGATAAAATCTTGAAGCTTTATGGCCTTGGTCGATTGAAAGAAGTTGAAGCGTTAGCACGCGCCCTCGCCAAACGTTATCCAGATGATTCGTTTCCTTGGAAAACCCTAGGCGCAGTCCTTCAGGAGCAACACCAATATCAGGAAGCATTAATCGCATCGGAAATCGCGATTCAAGTAGATCCAAAAGATATAGAGATTTTAAATAATCATGCTAATTTACTTGCTAGCTTGGGGCGAATCGGGGAGGCGGAAGCGTACTGTAAGAAAGCAATAGAATTAGACCCTAAAGCTGCGACACCGCTAGACACACTCGGCGTTATTTTGTTTAGTGCGCGTCGTTTTCAAGATGCAGAGGTTTTTTTTAGAAAGGCTCTTGAGTTACAACCAAATTTCGCGAACTCTTTAAGTAATCTTAGTTTGATTTTGCGACAAACGCAGCGCTTGGTGGAAGCAGAAGAACTCACGCGAAAAGCGTTAATCTTAAATCCACGGCAAGCACGCACTTACAGTAATCTTGGTCTAATTTTAAATGACGCTGGTAGATATAAGGAGGCGACGGAAGCTAACAGAAAGGCGCTTGCATTAGAGCCTACTCTGGTTGAAACGCATTCAAATCTGTTGTTTGGGCTAAGTAACGACGATAGTGTTGATGCTGAGGCGCTTTTCAAAGAGCACCTACAATTCGCAAAAAAATTTGAAGTACCCCTGCGCCCGCATTGGGAGCTGCACGCGAACGGTAAAGTTAAAAATCGAAAATTGAATATTGGTTTCGTTTCGGGTGATTTCAATATGCATCCGGTTGCGAACTTCATTGAGCCGATTTTGGTTCACTTATCTAAGCATAACTCGCTTAACCTATACGCCTTTTACAATGAAAGTCTTGAAGATTTTGTCACCGCAAGGTTAAGGCAATATTTTTTTGACTGGCAATCAGTATCTAGTTTAAATGACGATGAATTAACAGCATTAATTCGCGCAAAAGAAATCGATATTTTGATTGACTTATCAGGGCACACCGCCAAACACCGATTGTTAACATTTGCCCGTAAGCCAGCACCACTACAAATTACGTGGATGGGTTATCCGGGAACGACAGGCCTATCTGCGATTGACTATTATTTTACTGATGCCTTCTTTTTACCTGATCCCTCTTTCGATCGTTTGTTCACTGAGAAACTAATTAGGTTGCCTGCCTCAGCACCTTTTCTACCTTATTCGCCTTCGCCGTTCGTCAAACCCGCGCCAGCACTCAGCAATAATTATTTAACTTTTGGTAGTTTTAATCGAATAGGAAAGATTACTCCAGCGGTTGTGTCCGTTTGGGCGCAATTGATGAATGAGGTTAGCGATAGTGTGTTAGTTCTTGGGGGAATGCCGTCAGAAACTGAATTCGAAGTATTGCGTTCGCGCTTTAAGGAACATGGCGTGGCGACAGAGCGCCTGCATTATTTCCCGCGCGCTGCAATGGACGGTTATTTGGCAAAACTAGAGACAATCGATTTATGCCTAGACACGTTTCCCTACAATGGCGGCACGACCACGCTACATTCGGCTTGGATGGGTGTACCAACGCTAACCATGGCGGGTGAAGCCGTTGCGACACGCACCGGCGCATGCATCATGTCACATTTGGGATTGCAACGCATGATCGCTCACAATGCTGATGAGTTCGTGAAGGAGGGCGCCTATTGGTCGAAAAACTTGGACGAACTTGCGGTGATTAGAATGTCACTTCGAAAGCGTCTGCAAGACTCTACAATTTCAAACCCTAGTTTGATTGCGGAAAGTTTGAATAAAGCATTCCATCAAATTTGGGCACGCTGGTGCGACGATTTACCGCCAATCGCCTTTACCGTTGCGTAACGTCACATGTTAAGGAGCGTGGACCATGGCATCAAACAACAATAAAGAAACCATCTATGTAACACAGCCCTTGCTGCCGCCATTGCAAGAGTTCATTCCTTATTTAGAAGAAATCTGGCAGAGTAAAGTTTTAACGAACGGTGGTCGCTTTCACAAAGAACTTGAAGCCGCGTTATGCGATTTTCTTGGCGTGAAGCATATCTCTCTTTTTACTAACGGAACAGTCGCCCTAATTACGGCACTCCAAGCATTAAGAATCAACGGTGAAGTCATCACTACGCCTTACTCGTTCGTAGCCACGGCCCACTCGTTACTTTGGAATGGCATCAAGCCAGTTTTTGTCGACATCGACCCGCATACACTCAATCTTGATCCCAGAAAAATTGAGGCAGCCATTACGCCCCAAACCACGGCGATAATGCCAGTTCATTGTTATGGACATCCGTGCGATGTTGAATACATAGAGCGAATTGCAGATACTTATGGCCTCAAAGTGATTTACGACGCAGCGCATGCATTCGGTGTGCATTGCGAGAGCGGGAGCATTTTGAATCACGGTGACTTATCCGTGCTGAGTTTTCACGCAACAAAAGTGTTCAATACTTTCGAGGGCGGCGCGATTGTTAGTCCAGACTTGAAAACAAAACAAAGAATTGACCATTTAAAGAACTTCGGTTTTGTCGATGAAGTCACGGTCGTGGCGCCCGGCATCAACGGAAAAATGAGCGAAGTGAATGCTGCGTTTGGCCTCCTGCAATTAAAAGGTATCAATGCCGCACTAGAGAAACGCAAATCGATTGATTTACTGTATCGAAAATTGCTTGCAAACGTGGAAGGCATCATTTGCGTTTCGGGAGTGCACGAAAGTAAAGCGAATTACGCCTATTTCCCCGTCCTAGTTAAACCAAGTTTCCCTCTCACGCGCGATCAACTGTTTCAGAAGTTACGCGACGCAAAGATTCATGTCCGAAGATATTTTTATCCTCTTATCACTGATTTTCCGATGTATCGCGGCTTACCTTCAGCGGCATCCTCGAATCTGCCTAACGCGATTGCTGCGGCAACTGAAGTCATATGTCTACCGATTTATCCTGACTTAAGCGAGGATGATGTTCTGCGCGTTGTTCACGTTTTGCGGGGCGGATGATATCAATGAAAACGGTTGGGATAATGCAGCCCTATTTCTTACCTTATGTCGGGTATTGGCAATTAATCGCGCACGTGGATACTTTTGTGGTTTATGACAATCTTAAGTACACGAAAAAAGGTTGGATTAATCGAAACCGTATACTGCGCAACGGAAAAGAGGCTCAGTTTTCCATTGCCTTGAAATCAGCATCCGATTTTAGTTTGATTACACAACGAGAATTATCAAATGAGTTTGATCGGCGAAAACTTTTAAACCAGTTCAAAGAGGCCTATGCTCGTTCAATTTACTTCTCTCAAGTTTTTACTCTGTTGGAGGAGATTGTTTTATTTGATGACAACAACTTATTCGCTTTTCTTTTGAATTCAATAAAGAAAGTCGCGAGTTTTTTGTCCATTGATACAAAAATCGTTGTTGCTTCAACGGTTCAAATAGACCATGAACTAAAAGGCCAAGACAAGGTATTGGCAATATGTAAAGCGCTGGAGGCTGGACGTTATGTTAATTCAATAGGCGGACTTGAGTTGTATTCAGATGATGCGTTTTCCGCTCGGAACTTAAAACTGCAGTTTATCCGGCCACTCTTAAAATCATATGAGCAGCCTTGTGAACGATTTGTTCCTGGACTTTCGATCGTGGACGCTCTTATGATGATTGGACCCAAGGGTGTTCGGCAACAGTTGATGGAATTCGAAATGATCGATAATGAGAACAGCAATGTCTCAAGAAATTTCTGAGATTGGCGGCTATTTCGGTTTGCAACTTCCTCCGTTGGAAGAAGCTTCACATTATGTCGCATCACCATTTTTGCGTAGGTTTCAATCTGCCCGAGCCTCACTGTTTGCACTTCTAAGAGAGGTTAATCCCCCATCAATTTGGTTACCAAAGTTTTTATGCGACTCGATGATCGATGCAGCGCTCACGCATGGCAGCGAAGTGAAGTATTACGATCTTACAAATAATCTTTGTGTCAATGAGGACGTGGAACTCAAACCTGGCGAACTTCTTTTGTTCGTCAATTATTTCGGGTTATGTGCTGCCGCGCAAAAAGACGCAATCGAACGGTTTGGCGCGGAAAACATTATTCTTGACCACTCGCAAGCATTTTTCGATGGCATTGATAACGTCTTTGCAGTCATTAAGTCGCCGCGAAAATTTTTCCCATTACCTGACGGTGGATTACTTTTTTCGCGCGAGTTAACTGGCCGAATTTATGACAAAGATATTGACTCGATAAAGCGTATGAATCATCTTTTGCAGCGCACAGCATTTAATGCCAAAAAAGGATATTCGTCCTATATTGAAGCCGAAAAAAGCTTAAACAACTGCGCGCCCTTGGAGATGTCAAATTTAACGCAATGTATGCTTGAAGCTTGTGATTTTTCGCGTGCTCGATTAAAGCGTAACGAGAATTTTCTGCTGTTGCACGATGCCTTAAAGGATCTTAATCAGTTTCCCATAATGTTTAATGAGATCGACGGACCTCTTTGTTACCCCTTGATGGTTTCGAATGAAAATCTACGTAAGAATTTGATCGATGAAAACGTTTTTATTCCAATCTATTGGAACGAAGTTTTACGTCGCGTTACACCAACCTCGATAGAGGCAAAACTAGTGAATGACTGCATTGCGATTCCCTGTGATCAAAGATATGGTCAGAATCAAATGTTGTATCTAACGAAGCTTATAAAAGGAAAAATGAGATGAACATCAAAGGCAAATTTGTCACATTGAGAGCACCTGAGTTAGCGGACTTAGACAAGTTACATTTGTGGAGCAATGATCCTGACATCTGGAAATTGGTGGGGGGGTGGCATTTTCCGTTTTCCAAAAGATCGACTGAGGAATGGATAAAAAGCCGAAAAGATAATAACTTGACTGAGCATGTTTTTTGTATCGATGATTTAGATGGAAATCTGTTGGGAACCGCAAATTTGGTTAGCATTGATTGGAAAAACCGAAATGCTTTTCACGGGATGATGATAGGAGAGACAGGTAATCGTGGAAAAGGGTATGCACTCGATTCGGTGATGGCAATTATGCGCTATGCCTTTGATCAATTGGGCTTAGAGCGATTAGATGGTGATGTTATATCGGTCAACACCCGATCGTTTGATTTTTATACAAAAAAGTGTGGATGGGAAGTTGATGGAGTTAGAAAAAATTTCCATTTTAGAGATGGACAATTTTTTGACAAAATACTTTTAGGAATTACTAGGCAGCGATACAGGGAGCATATAGCGATGTGCAATTATTGGGAGCAGGAAAAGACATGAAATCGATTAAAGCGCTTTCCCAATTTTTGTTCGAAATTGAGACCAAAGGATTTTCTTTTTTCGATAAGGTTGTCCCCGTTTCGCTATTGGAACGAATGCGTATTGATACGCAAAAGCAAATTGATCGCTGCCAAGAATGGCAGCAGAAGAATGGCTTGGGTGCAGGATTACAAGGTGCAGCACATCATGTAATTGGATGTGAAGATAGTTTCGACGAATTTCTCGAGCATTTTTTTTTAGATGAATACATACATGCTTTTTTTGACGGCGAATACATCCTAAATACATACGGAGTTTTAGATAATTATTCCGCAACAAATGTATACGAACATGGAATGAAATTTCATCGTGATATACGGACATTTTCAAATGGCTATCGGGTTCTCCTCAATATGTTAGTCATGATTGATGATTTTACGCTTGAAAATGGAGCAACCAAGCTTGTTCCGGGCAGCCACAGATTTAAGGAGAAACCGGATGATGAAACCTTAGAAGTTAATTCCGTGCGGGCAACTGGCGAAGCAGGTGGCATACTTCTCTTTGATTCCAACTTGTGGCACTCAGCTGCACCTAATACTACGGGTAAGTCGCGACGCGCATTAACGCCAATGTTTTCGCGTCCCTTTATGAAGCAACAATTAGATTATCCCGCGTTGTTAGGTGAGTCGTTTCCAAAAACTGAAAAAATGCGTCAACTTTTAGGTTTCAATGCGCTCGTTCCAAGAAATCGCGATGAATGGTATCAACCACCAGAACGAAGGAAATATAAATCTGGACAAGGTTAGCTCTCAGAATTGTTCATTTAATCTGCCAAGTAAGTGCACTATGTCGATCACGCACTGTCAAATCGGAGTAACGCATGTCCAGAAATCATAATAAAGAGCTTGACGATTCAAATGATGCAGAAAACGCAAAGTATGCTTATTCATTTGATTTTGACGTTATGCACCCATTTATGTTGCGCTCATTTAAACCGTTTTTTTTGCAAGGTAATTTACTTGAGCTCGGTTCGTCTAAAGGGCATTTTACGCAACATTTTCTACCGCACTTTTCAAGCATCACGTGCGTCGAAGCATCAAAAATGGCTATCGATGCTGCACGCGCAAAATTTGGTGATAGATTAAGGTTTGAAAATCAACGTTTCGAGACTGTAAGTCTTGACACAAAATACAAAAATATCGTACTCACTCATGTGCTGGAACACCTCGATGATCCTGTTGCGGTTCTGAAGCGAATTAACAGCGAATGGCTGGACGACGATGGTTATTTTTTCTTGGTTTGTCCGAACGCAAATGCGCCTTCTCGTCAAATCGCAGTGAAGATGGGGTTAATCTCGCATAACGCTGGTGTTACAACCGCTGAGTTTGAGCACGGACATCGTTGTACGTATTCGTTTGATACTCTTGAACGAGATGTACGAGCTTCTGGCTTGAAAATTGTCCATCGGTCTGGGATTTTTTTTAAAGCATTGGCGAATTTTCAATGGGATCGACTATTGCAAACTGACATAATCTCTAGAGAATATCTTGAAGCTTGTTATGAGCTCGGGCAGCAGTATCCTGATCTTTGTTCGAGTATCTTCCTGCTTTGTCGCAAAGGATAATCCGTTAAGGAAAACATTTAGATGGAAAGAAACATTCTTGTTTTTCCTGGGGGGATGCCCCAGTCGCTCGACTTTCAACGTGAATGTGCGGTGCGAAAGATTAAAACGATAGGTGCGTCGTCACTGATGTTTGATGTTGCGAAAGATCAATTTGAGCAATGGCTATATCTTCCTTTTATTACGGATCCAAGTTTTAAGCTTGCATTGCAAAACGCTCTGCGTGAACACCACGTTACAGAGATTTATACACCGAATATTGTGGTTTGGAATTTTTTGAACTCAGAGTTACCTTTACTTGATGCAAACGTTACGCTTGCCAATTCTTCACCAATTGAAAATGTGCTTGGCAGCTATCGAAAGGCGACAGCGCGTGCAGATTTTTTAATCGCAAACGAACTGTCAATTGCGTCAGATGTATCCAAACGCGATAAATTAACTCGCTTAGAGCTTGCAGCTTTATGTCGTTACACCAATCTCATTCCTGGCATGTGCGATGATGATAAGTTCCACGCACTGGTTAACATTGTCCGACATGCAGTTAATGGAGATATCGTTGAAATCGGCACTTGGTGGGGGAAATCTGCTTTTATCTTTACTTTTTTAGCTCTGCACCACAGTATTGGGAACGTGCTTTGCATTGATCCTTGGGCAAATGAAAACCTCATTCAAGGCGAAAAAATTGTTGACAGCGGTTCAGAGCAAGCGGATGCGGCTGAAGCGTTCGAAGTTTTTCAAATTGGCTTAATTCCATTAGCAAACAAGCGCTTAAATTTTATTCGTAAGCCCTCCGTTGAGGCTGCGGGTGACTATCGGCAGAGCAGGGAAGTGCATAGCGCGGCGTTTGGCATTACAACCTACACAGGAAGCATTTCCATCTTGCATATTGACGGCAATCACGCGTTTGCAGCAGCAAATTCGGATATGGCCAGTTGGAGCGATTTAGTTGTGCCAGGCGGATGGATTATTGTTGATGACTACATTTGGCCGTATGGGGATGGTCCTAAGCGCGTTGGTGATCACTTCTTGGGTGCAAACTTATCTCGTATCCGCGTTGCTTTTGTAATGGGCGGCGCGTTATTTATGCAGATCGACAATAGTTAAGAATCGCTCGCTAAGCAGCGGTTACAACCCGATTTTTTCCAGATTTTTTCGCCTCATACATCGCTTTGTCCGCGCGTTTTACGACGCTGTCTTGCTCTTCGTGTGGCGCTCTCAGGGC
>JAIETO010000228.1 GCA_019745005.1 Burkholderiaceae bacterium | reverse complement strand
CGCGCCTCTTCAGACTGCGTGAGTTCACGCAGGGCGGAGATAACAGAGATGTTGAGGAGATCATGGTCGCGATGACCTGTGATTTCCACCAGATGTTTGATTATTGAGTCCATACAGGCAGTGTAAGGCTAATCCTTAGTTGCTTGGGGCTATTCGGCATTTTGTAGTTTCGTGGCGAGCATAAAATCAGCGACAACATCGTATGCCCGAACAAAACACGATTGTGAACAAAGACTAAATGACAATGCTATGTGAGTCAATATGATTCAAGGATGCCTTAACGAAAAAACAAGCAAGGGCGCAGCACAAGATTAAACCCCATTGCTCAAACATGCGCGCGATAGCATTGAGCGAAACTAGAGTCAAGTGGATGACGAATTGCTTATGTTAGTAAATAGGAAATTGAAACCGGTTCGCTGAATTGTCTCGCTTTTTGTGTGGCAAATTTGGTCAAAAATCCGTTCTTGCATCAGGACTAAAAATATCATCCCTGTAAGATTTCTCGTGGCATACTACAGAGTAATTTTTAGGAGTTTTGTCTCACTCTAGCGCATGCAACGTTGCCGTGCTTGCTGCCTGAATGCGTAAAGGAAGCTCTGAGTAAGTAACTGCGCAACCAAGTTTTGTTCCTGCAACACCGGCTATCGTGCTCACTGTACCGTCGTACAAGTGCGCAAACTTTGACCGCTCGCTACACTGAATCGGAGCTTCCTAAAGTACAGAAATAGCGCAAAGCGCGCGCATTTTGCAACACACCAGCAATTCGCGTTTCCGAGGTTTAATGGTATTCAATTGAGGTCAATAATGAGCAAGCGTCTGCAAATCTTAGCAGTCCTTACCTTACTTAGTGGATTTTCTGCGCATGCTCTAGCAGAAAATTTTTTAGTGACCGTCGCTGATAACACAGGAACGCCTGTCGCCGATGCCATCGTTTATGCTGAGCCCAGCACGGGTACGTCGATTGCCAAGCCGACCACGGTCGATATTCAACAAAAAGATAGAAAATTTATCCCCCTCGTCTCAGCGGTTCAAGTAGGAACATCAATCAATTTTCCCAATAACGACACGGTACGCCACCACGTATATTCGTTTTCGCCAGCAAAGTCATTTGAGCTCAAGTTGTATGCTGGCAAGCCCGAGTTACCCGTTGTCTTCGATAAAGCCGGCACAGTGGTAGTGGGATGCAATATTCACGATCAAATGGTGGCCTACATAAAGGTTGTCGACACGCCCTATTTCGTCAAAACTGACGCCTCTGGCAAAGGCAAGTTGAACCAACTTCCTGCTGGAAAATATACCGTCAAAGTGTGGCATTACCAGCAAATGGCCAGCGTAAGTAATGCAGAACAAATCATCGAATCAAACAACAAAGACGGTGAAGCGAAGATCGCAATCAAGCTAGGCTTTAAGGTCAACTAATAAAAATTAAATGAGGTCCAAGCGTCATGCGCTTTAACAGCCTACAAAGCAGAATTATCACGTTATTCATCGCGTTGATTTTGATTGTGCAATCAGTAGGCTATTTCTTTATTCGTGAAGCGATCGATAGCAACGCGCGTCTTGCGATCCAAGCGGATCTTAAGGTCAGCGAACGCATCTTTGGACGCTTGTTAGATCAGAACGCGCAAAAATTAATTCTAGGTGCAAATGTGCTCGCCAAAGACTATGGTTTTCGCCAAGCCATGGGCACACAGGATAATGAAACCATCAAGTCGATGTTGATTAATCATGGCGACCGAATTGGAGCGAGCTTTTCAATGCTGATTGACGTTGATAGAAAAATCACCGCATCAACAAGTACTGCCCTCGCGGCCAATTTTCAACAATCGATTTTGCCATTACTGGTACAAGCAGAACAAATTGGTAGTGCCTCAAGTACCGCGATTGTTGAAGGAAGCCCCTACCAACTAGTCATGGTACCGATTAAAGCGCCAATCACTATTAGTTGGGTGGTCATGGCTGTGCCGATAGACAAGGGTATTGCGGCAGATATGCAACAGCTTTCGTCCCTGCAAGTGTCAATACTAACGAGTGTCGAAAATGGCCCTTGGCAGTCAGATATCTCAACCCTGCCGGCGAATGAAATTAAAGCCCTCGCGGCGCAAGTACCACGTGCGCATGCAAAGGACGCGCCTAACTTCGACTTCCATATCGGCCCGGAAGAGTACAGTGCGCGCATTCTGCAACTCGCCCATGACACAACGAATACGGCCATCGTGGTTTTACAGTTATCGGTTAATCAAGCGGTGGAGCCGTACCGAAATTTGCAGTTCAAATTGCTTGTATTGAGTATATTCGGCGTCATTTTTACTAGCGTTTTAAGTGTCGTGACTGCCAAGCGCATTACGGAACCGCTGAGGCAGCTTGCCGACACGGCGAAACGCTTAGGTTCAGGCGATTACAACGTTGATATCACCGTCAAACGAAAAGACGAAATTGGCGATCTTTCCACCACATTTCTCAGCATGCGCGACGATATTGCCCAACGTGAGCAAGCCATTGCCAAACTCGCGTATTGGGATCCACTCACCAATTTACCCAACCGCGCCTTGTTTATCTTGCGCCTCAATCAAGCCATTGAAAGTGCCGAAAGACAGGGGCGTTCATGTTTCGTTTTAATGATGGATTTAGATCGCTTCAAGCACGTCAACGACGTGATGGGACATCGTTTCGGCGATCTCATCCTAAAAGAGTTGGCTTCGAGACTGTCGAATGATTTAGGTATCGATAAAGAAAAACTCGCCCGTCTGGGCGGCGATGAATTTGTTATTTTGATGCCGAATGCTGATCTGTTGTCGGCACAAAACCTCGCGACACGCATCTTGTTGGCTATGGAAAAACCGATTTCGCTGGAAGATCAAACGGTGGATATTGGCGCGGGTATTGGTATTGCGGGTTATCCGGAACATGCAGCAGATGCCGAACTTTTGCTCAGCCACGCTGAGGTCGCCATGTACACGGCAAAACGCACCAACGGCGGCGCAGTCACGTATGCAGCAGACATTGATAAATCCAGTGAATACGGCCTTTCGCTATTAAGCGAACTGCGCGATGCGTTGGAGCAAAATGCGTTTCGCTTGTACGTGCAGCCCAAAGTGGATATCAAATCAGGATTAGTCGTTGCCGTAGAAGCATTAATACGCTGGGAGCACCCAAGCAAAGGGCTGATTTTCCCAGATAAATTTATTCCATTCGCCGAAAAAACGGGATTTATCCGCCTTCTCACGCGTTGGGTGATTAATGAAGCAGCCTACATTTGTAGCAAATGGTTGGAAAACGGGAAAGCAATAAAAATGTCGCTGAATCTCTCCACCCGTGATTTGCTCGACCAAGATCTCCCAGAAAAATTTGCTGAAATTTTGCTGCGACATAGCCTGCCACCACACAGCTTTATTTTAGAAATTACTGAGAGCGCAATGATGGACGACCCCATCCGCGCTCAGCAAACCTTGGAAAAACTACACAGCATGGGTGTGCAGCTATCCATTGATGATTTTGGTACGGGTTACTCTTCGCTCGCCTATCTAAAGCATCTACCGGTTGATGAATTAAAAATCGATAAATCGTTTGTTCTCAATATGGAAAGCGATGCGGGTGACGAAAAAATTGTTAAGTCAACCATTGATTTAGGTCACAACATGGGACTGCGCGTAGTCGCAGAAGGTGTCGAGAGCATGATTGCCATGCGCATGTTAAAAGAAATGGGTTGCGATCAAGCGCAAGGCTTTTACATCAGTCGACCAATTCCTGCATCCAACTTTATCGCTTGGCGGCAAAGCTGGGAGAGTCTAAATCAGGAGCTCAATAAGAGCCAAAATGCGCAATGAGCGTCACGCTGTTATAGAGTTTGCGGACGCAGTTGCCCTTTCATTGGCTGCGAAAAGACAAAAAAACACCCGCTGATTGGCGGGTGTTTTTTTGCTACAGGCTAAAACTTCAATTAAGCGTGTGCTGTTACGACTGGAAAATCGATATCTGTTTGTCCAACAGAGTTAACATAATTTGTCAGCGTGTTCAAAGCAACGTGCATGACGATTTCAACCACTTCAGCGTCGCCAAAACCGGCTGCTTTCACTGCAGCAAGTGCATCAGCTGATACGTGACCGCGCTCTTTAGCAACCGTTAATGCAAATTTAATCGCAGCATTTGCTTTCGCATCGGCTGAAGTACCAGTGCGGTTTGCAGCGATTTCAGTAGCGTCGAGTTTTGCTAAATTTGTGCCCAAGTAAGTGTGCGCTGATAAGCAATAATCGCAACGATTAAACTCGGCAATCGCCAAAGCGATGCGCTCGCCAGTTTGTCCACCAATTTTGCCTTTTGCCAAGGCACCACTCAAACTCAAATAACCTTCAAGACCAGCTGGGCTGCTGCTCATCAATTTCATCATGTTCGGTACAACGCCCAATTGCTTGTTCACTGCAGCGAGCAATGGTTGTGAAGCGGCTGGGGATGTTTCTACTGTTGGGGTAACTAAACGGCTCATCATTTTTCCTTCAATTAATGGTGTGAATGGGAACTTACTTAAACTCGCCTCGTTGTGTTTAGCGAATGGAAGCATTCTTACATAGGCTAAAAAATTAAAGAATGCCCATTAAATGCAATTTATTGTTCCGTTAAATGGAATTAATGCATGACCCCATTTGAGAAACACTGCACTCTAGGTAAACCAGTAAGCTTATTCAACACCGAAGTCCACAATTTATTTGGAATCACAGCATGCAGAATGCTTAGTTCGTATTCTGCCGATACGCACGAGGAGAAAGTTGTGTATGAGAAAGGAATTGTCGATTGAATTGTGAGAGTGATTTGAAACCGCATTGCGCGGCAATTGTGGCAATTGGTAAGCTTGATTGACGCAACTTCACGCAAGCTTCGGCGCAGCGTACGTCGTTCACATACGCGGTAAAGGTTTTGCCGGTTTCGCGATGAAAAAAGCGACTGAAAGCGGCAGGCGAGACGTGTGCCACTTTCGCAGCATCCGCGAGCAACAAGGTGTCCGCAAAATGGGCGTGTACCCAGTTGATAACCTTATCGATTCTGCGCTCGCTGGCGCGTTCTTTTTCGTTTATTGGCGCAAAGCCCGCAATGGGCAATAAGTCCAAAGGGCGCAAACTTAAGGCGCGAAAAATTTCAACAAAACAAATGTACTGCGCTAGCGGATCAGCGCCATCAGCAAAGCTTTGCATGCGCACTAGTTGCTGCGTAACGGCCGCATGAGTTGCGCCGCTAATTTTCAAACCCTGATTAGCGCGTGCCAATAGGGGTCTTAATGCCGCCATCTCTGGCACACTCGGTAGCGCGAAAAAATCATCTTTGAATTGCAACACCGTCGCAAAAAACTCACTGCCTTCCGGCGCTTTGGTGCTCATCCACGTATGTGCCAAGTTGGCACCAACCAATACCAAATCATCATCCCCGAAAGCACTCACATCATCACCAATAAAACGCACACCTGCGCCGCGCTCTATCCAAGTAAGCTCTAATTGATCATGCCTATGCATACGCCCTGATGCGGCACGCAAGGGAAAACGCAGATAGCGAAATGAACTATCTGGGTGATGTACATGCTCTTGAATTGCTCGCATTGTTTGATTTAAATATAGATTGGGTAATTTAATGCATAGTTTAAGCTATTTGCGATGCATCGTCGAAATTCTCCGGTGATAGACTTTTGCCCATAAACAAAACCTCCCTAGAACGAGACGATTGCATAAGCTAAGGGCAAAACAATGACGCAGACAAGTTTACCGTGGTGGCGCGGTGCCGCCATCTACCAAGTCTATCCCCGCAGTTTTTTTGACTCGAATGACGACGGCATTGGCGATTTGGCAGGTGTTACCGCAAAGCTTGATTACATCGCCGCTTTGCAGGTCGACGCAATTTGGCTCTCACCTTTTTTCCTGTCACCGATGCGCGATTTTGGCTACGACGTGCGCGATCACAAGGCGGTTGACCCCATTTTCGGCAGCATTGCCGACTTTGACGAGCTGATCACACAGGCGCACGCCAAAGGCTTAAAAATCATCATCGATCAAGTTTGGTCCCACGTCGCCATTGAACATCCTTGGTTCCATGAAAGTCGTCAAAGCTGTGATAACCCCAAAGCTGATTGGTTTGTCTGGGCAGATGCGAAAGCCGATGGCAGCCCGCCGAACAATTGGCAAAGTTGGATGGGCGGATCAGCGTGGACTTGGGATGCGCGCCGCAAGCAATTTTACTTGCACAATTTTTTGCGTGAAATGCCGGATCTGAACTTTCATTGTCCCGCCGTGCAAGACGCTATTTTGGATATCGCGAAATTTTGGTTAGAACGTGGCGTAGATGGCTTCCGCTTGGATACAGCCAATTTTTATTTCCACGACCGCACCCTACCCGATAACCCAGCCCGAACTTACGACAAGCCTGGCGAAAAACCAGCGGACATCCCCGTCATGATGCAACGCCATTTACACAATGTCTGCCAGCCAGAAAACTTAGCTTTCTTAGCTCGAGTACGCGCGCTTTTTGATCAATACGAAGACCGTATGACGGTGGCCGAAATCGGCTCCGAGCATCCGATTGAACGCATGATGGAATACACCTCCGGCAATCAACGCCTTCACACCGCGTATTCCTTCCTCATGCTCGGCGATCGCTACGACCCAACATTTTTGGCAGACACCATGGCCACGTGGCAAACAGAACAAGCCCAACAAGCATGGCCTTCGTGGGCCTTTTCCAACCATGATGTACCGCGTGTAGCGACCCGCTGGGCCAACGGCGACCAACAACGCGCGCGCTTGTTCAATGCCCTACTCACCTGTTTGCGCGGTACCGTATTTATTTATCAGGGCGAGGAATTAGGATTGACCCAGGCGGAAGTGGCATTTGAAAACGTGCAAGACCCAGTCGGTAAGACGGGTTGGCCCATCAACAAGGGGCGTGATGGCTGCCGCACGCCTATGCCATGGCAAGCCAACCAAGCTGCTTCCGGTTTTAGCAAGGCCACGCCGTGGTTGCCGATTAATGCAAAAGATCAGGGTAAAGAAGTCGATGTGCAATCCAACGACCCAAGTTCGAATCTAAATTTTGTGCGTCAACTTTTGGCAATGCGCCGCCAACACGCCTGCATGCGACTGGGTGAATTTAAGCTCATCTCAAAAGAAAGCGATGTGTTGGTCTTCGAGCGCGTGTTTGAGCAAGATCGGGTGTTTGCGGCATTTAATCTTAGTCCTTCGGCGCACGAAATAGACTTACCTGAAGCGCTTGCCCCGTTTGAGCCGACGTTAGTGATAGGCACATCAACCATCGCTCACAACAAACTAAAACTGGCCGCATGGTCGGGTTTTGTCGCTGCGGTGAAGTAAAAGCGCCAACAAAAACGCATCGGCAAAACCAGCAAAAAGAAACTAGGTAATCTAAAAAAATAATAGGAAGGATGGAACATGAATATTGATCTCGACGCCCATTACGCCATATCCGATGAGGCCATCGCGCAGTTTGCGCGCGATGGTTTTATCAAACTAAAAAACGTGCTGTCTGCCGAAACGCTTAAATACTACGGCGACGAAATCACTCGCCTAACCATCGCTTTGAACACACAACACTTACCCCTAGAAGAACGGAGCACCTACGATAAGGCGTTTCTGCAGGTCATGAATCTTTGGACGAGTAGCGAACTCGTTAAAGAGTTCGTGATGGGAAAATGCCTAGCACGCATCGCTGCCGAATTACTGCAAGTCAATGGCGTTCGCCTGTATCACGACCAAGCCTTGTACAAAGAACCAAATGGCGGCATTACACCAGCACATGCGGATCAATACTATTGGCCACTCGCCAGTGATCGTTGCATTACGGCGTGGATACCCTTGCAGACCGTGCCACAAAGCATGGGGCCTTTAGAATTTTTCGCAAAAAGCCATCTCTGGAGTTCGGGGCGCGATTTAGGCATATCGGACGAAAGCGAAAAGCGTATTACCAGTGATATGTTGAGTAATGGCTTCGAGCTAAAAAGTGGCGCGTTTGATTTAGGCGATGTGAGCTTTCATCTTGGTTGGACCTTCCATCGCGCCGGCGCGAATGTATCGTCCAATCCGCGCTCAGTCATGACCATCATTTACATGGATAGCGAAATGCTGCTCAAAGAACCAAGCAACGAGGTTCAAAAAGGCGATTGGGCGCAATGGTGTCCTGGTGCAGAGGTAGGCAAAGTGATACAAACACCGTTGAATCCCGTGATTTATCAAAGCTAAAAACCCCACGTCAAGAACGACACAATTTTGTGACCGCATTTGGAGACTGATTTATGACAGCTAACCTGCAATGCCAAGCCGCCATCGCCGATGGCGAAGGGAAATTTGTTATCGATACCGTGCAAGTACGTGCGCCACAAGCGGGTGAAGTCCGCGTGAAATTGTTGGCCGCAGGCATTTGCCATACCGATTACGCGTCGCTCAGTTGGCCCGGACCTTTAGTGATGGGGCACGAAGGTGCTGGTGTCATTGAAGCACTAGGTGAAGGTGTAGCGCACCTGCAAATCGGCCAATCGGTGCTTTTGAACTGGGCAATACCTTGCGGCTCCTGTCCGCAATGCGAACGCGGGCGCGGCTCGCTGTGCGAACGTTCACACGGAATTGACCCAAGTCTAGGCAGCAGCAATGTGGCGGGCGACCACACCGTTTGGCAGGGGCAAACTATCGAGCGTTCGTTTAAATTAGGCACGTTTTCTGAATATACCTTGGTACGCAGTGAGGCAATTACGCCTTTACCCACGCCGCTCCCCGCACGCTTGTCCATGCGCTGTGCCTGCATCTTGGGCTGTGGTGTGATGACGGGTGTTGGTTCAGCAATCAACGTCGCCAACGTACAACAGGGCGATACTGTCGTGGTGGTGGGTTGCGGTGGCGTGGGCTTGAGTGCCATACAAGGTGCACGTTTGGCGGGTGCGGGGAAAATTATCGCCGTTGACCAACGCGAAACCTCGTTGCAACGTGCACGCGACTTGGGCGCAACGGATTGCGTGCTTAGCCCCTCTGATGACCCGCAGCACGATAAGTTAGCTGCGGCAATTCGCGATTTAACGGCAGGGCGCGGTGCTGACCACGCGTTTGAAGCGACGGGCGTTGCCGCGCTGGCTTTTTTACCGCTCAAACTCGCCCGCAATGGCGGCAACGCGATTCAACTCAGCGGCGCACACGGGCCAGTCACAATCGACATGCCCACGTTTTGGTGGGATAAAAAATACATGGTGCCTTTGTATGGCGGTTGTCAGCCAAAGCGCGATTTCCCTAAGCTATTTGATTGGGCAGCGCGCGGTGAACTTGAACTGGAAAGCATGGTCACCCATACCTACCAACTAAACCAATTACAACAGGCGTTGGACGATATGATGGCTGGGCGCTGCGCAAAAGGCGTGATTCTTTTTGAGCCTGCCCCATGACGAATTCTGCGGCAACTCCCACGATGTTTCGCACCTTTGAGCAAGCCAAGGCCATGAGTTTTGACACTGGCTTAAGCTTCGTTACCGTAAAAAGTAGCGCCCTGAAACAGCGCGTCGACATGAGTTTGTATGTACCACAACAACTCGCATCAATGAGCCACCCAACCAATGTACCAATCGTCATCTTGCTGCACGGCGTGTATGGTTCCCATTGGGCGTGGGCGATGAAAGGCGCTGCACATCTCACCGCGCAACGACTGATAGACCAAGGAAAAATTGCCCCCATGGTGCTGGCGATGCCATCCGATGGCTTATGGGGCGATGGTTCTGGCTATGTCGCTCACCAAGATAAAAATTTCGAACAATGGATCGTTGATGAAGTGCCCGCCGCTGTTGGACAAGCGTGCAATGCATTGACTGCAGCGTCACCGATCTTCATTGCTGGACTCAGTATGGGTGGTTGGGGTGCCTTACGTTTAGCAGGTAAATATCCACAACGTTTTACTGCAGCGGCAGCCCATTCTGCCATGACAGAGATATCGCAATTCGATGCGCTGGTTGAAGAATCTCGCGAAGCTTGGAGCACGCACTCTAGCGATTGCGGTGTCTTGCATGCCTTGCAAAGCGCGGGCGCAGACTTGCCGCCAATACGCTTTGACTGTGGTACCGAAGATTTCCTTCTACAAGCGAATCGCACTCTGCACCAAGCGCTCAATGATGCCAACATTGCTCATGACTACGCAGAATTTCCAGGCGCGCATGAATGGTCGTATTGGTCACAACACCTAGAAGATAGCTTGCTTTTTTTTAATCGCGTTTTTAAACAAGAAGGACAATCCGTATGAGCCATGCCAGCAGTTCCAAGAACGCAGACGCAAAACCATCGGTGCGTCAACACTCTTTATCTATACTGTTTGCGATGTTAGGTTTTATCGTCGCGACTTCATGCGCGGGCTTTCAAGCCGCGTACGCTGCGAATGTCCCAGTAAAAATCGAACACATGGAACCGCCCCATTGGTGGGTGGGGGTGAAAAATACGCGCCTGCAAATCATGCTACATGGTGCAAACATTGCACAGTTTCAGCCCAGCATTGCTCTAGCTGGGGTGCGCATCGATCGCGTGACCCGCACCACAAATCCGAACTATCTATTCATTGATTTACAACTCGCTGCGGACACGAAAGCAGGCATGCTTCCCATCGTTTTGCAGCATGGCACGCAAACGCAAACCATCCAGTACGAACTCAAAACACGCGAAGCTGGCTCGGCGCAACGGGTCGGTTTTAGTAGTGCCGATGTGGTGTATAACCTCATGCCCGATCGCTTCGCGAACGGCAACCCAGCTAACGATAATGTAGTGGGGTATGCTGAACAAGCGGATCGCAGCAAAGAGGGTGGGCGACATGGCGGTGATATTCAAGGCATCATCAACCACCTTGATTACATCGCAGACATGGGCTTTACGGCGATTTGGCCCACGCCGCTGACCGAGAGTAATCAGCCGAGTTTTTCTTACCATGGCTATGGTGCAACCAATACGTACAAAATTGACCCTCGCTACGGCAGCAATGAAGATTACAAACGCCTAGTAAAAACCGCCCGCAGCAAAGGCATTTGCGTGCTGCAAGATCTCGTACCTAACCATATCGGCAGCCAGCATTGGTGGATGAAAGATTTGCCAGCCAGCGATTGGTTGGGTTATGACAATACGCCTGTGTTGACCAACCATGCACGTACTTCATCAAGCGACCCGTACGTGAATGCCGCCGATAAAAAAAGCTTTGTCAGCGGTTGGTTCGATACCACTTTGCCAGACGTAAATCAAAACAATCCCTTAGTCGCTACCTACCAAATCCAAAATGCCATTTGGTGGATTGAAGAAGCGGGCTTATGCGGCTTACGGGTGGATACCTACACCTATTCACAACGAGATTTCATCAACGAATGGACACGACGTATTCTGGACGAATACCCAAAATTCAATATCGTAGGTGAAGAATGGAGTGACAACGCTGTTGTTCTCGCCTACTGGTTGCGTGGCAAAACCCAAAAGGACGGCTTCGTTTCGCATTTACCTAGCTTAATGGACTTTCCGCTGCATGGCACTTTGCGCAGTGCCTTATTGGAAAAAGAAGCCTTCAATACGGGAATGGTTAAGCTCTTCAACGCGCTGGTGAATGATCAAATTTATCCTGATGCGGGGAACTTGGTCTTATTTGACGGTAACCACGATACGCCCCGTATCGCCAGCGCCCTGAATGATGACCCAGCCCTTGTGCGCATGGCGCTTGCGTATGTGCTCACCATGAAGCGCATACCGCAAATTTACTATGGCTCAGAAGTTTTACTACCTAGTCCAAAGCGACACGACGCGTTTGATGCCTTTCGTGCCGACTTCCCCGGTGGATGGGCGGGCGACAAAATCAATGCTTTTACGGGTGTGGGCTTAAGCGCTGAACAAGCTAGTCTGCAAAGCTGGCTGCGTACCTTACTCCAATGGCGCAAAACACAAACGGCCATCCATCAGGGCGAATTACGCCATTACCTGCCTGAAGAAGGCACTTACGTTTATTTCCGTTTTGATGCAAAAAGTAAAGTCATGGTGGTGTTTAATAAAAGTGATCAGGAACGTATTTTGAAGACCGAACGGTTTCGGGAAGTGTTGCCCGCAACCACTAATGGCACGGATATTTTTAACCAACAAAAAATCGATTTAAGTCAAACCCTTCATGTCGCCCCACGCAGCGTGTTGATTCTGCAAATCGAGGCACCACGATGAAGTCTTTTTTATTCTTGTGTTCGTTGCTGTTTGCGTTGCAAGCAAACCAGACCTCAGCCCAAACGCTAGCAAAAGTCAGTAGTGGGCGCTTGGAGCGCATTAGCAATTTTCCCTCTAAGTTTGTTGATGCGCGCCACGTTGAGGTCTGGTTACCCGATGGTTATCCCGATGGAAAGCCTTACAAAGTGCTGTATATGCACGACGGCCAAATGTTATTCGACGCCAGCACAACATGGAATAAACAGGCATGGAATGTGGATGCGAGCCTGGCAGATTTAATCGCTAAAAAAGTCGTTGCCAATACCATCATCGTGGGCATTTGGAATAACGGCAAGTACCGCCACAGTGAATATTTTCCGCAAAAGTTTTTGACCACGGTGGGCGAACCCCTGCGTAGCCAATTCATCAAAGACTACTTGCAAAACAAGCCGCAATCGGACAATTACCTGAAGTTTATTGTGCGAGAACTCAAGCCGTATATCGACCAGCATTACGCGACACGCCCAGAGAAAGAACATACCGCGATGATGGGTTCGAGCATGGGCGGCATGATATCGGTCTATGCCATGAATGAATATCCCGACGTATTTGGCAGCGTGGCGGGTGTTTCAGTTGCATGGATAAGTATGGGCAAGCCAAACTTCGAATTACCTTTGGCCGCTTTTAACTATCTACAACGCCATCTCGCATCGCCCGAGGACCATAAGCTTTACATGGATCACGGCACTACAGAGATGGATCAGTGGTATGGCACTTACCAGCAATTTGTCGACGAAATTGTGCGCGATAAAGGCTACACCAGTGCGAATTGGCGCTCCATGCAATTTGAAAAGACAGGGCATAACGAAAACGACTGGGCGAAGCGAGTGGCAATTCCTTTGCAATTTTTATTGAGCACAAACAAGCCACAGTAGTGCCGAAAATGGGTGTGATAGTTCAAGCTTATTTTTTATAAAAATGGCGAGTATGCACAAAAAATATGCCGTTTGCGCATATTTTACAAGCGCATTAAAAATATACTCAGATACGTATATAAAAGGAAGACGAATGAAACAAGTGTTTTTGCTCAATAGCCGACTACAGGTTTTGCCAATCATTGCCCTGCTATTTAGCCTAGGTGTCGTTCACGACGCGTTGGCGAAGAATGCGGATGGAAGTCGCACTCGCTCGAACACGCAATGGGTTGACCCATTAATCGGCACCGATGGCACTGGCCACGTTTTTCCTGGTGCGAGTGTGCCTTTCGGCATGGTGGCACCAGGCCCGGACCAAGCAAGCGGTGGCTGGGATTACACCTCGGGCTACCAATACAAAGCGCGCAAAACCTTAGGCTTTTCCAACACCCATATCAGCGGCGCGGGCATACCAGAGTTAGGCGATGTCTTGCTACAACCTTGTACTGGTTTATGTTGGACAGAAAAAAGTACGAATTTCGCCAGCACCACGATCAAAGCCACCGAACAAGCGCAACCCGGCTACTACAGCATTCGCCTAGCGCAACACAAAGTCAAAGTAGAACTCACGGCAACACAAAGAGTCGCACTACAGCGCTATACCTTTGGCAAGGTCAAGCAAGCGCAAGTGCTGGTGGACTTGCAGCACGGTTTGCAATACGGCGACAACATGCGCGTGTTAGAAAGTGATGTGCAGGTCGACCAAGCTGCGTCAGAAATTCGCGGCACGGTAAAGATCAAAGGCTGGACAGAACGACAAGCGTCGTTCGTTGTGCACTTC
>JAIETO010000080.1 GCA_019745005.1 Burkholderiaceae bacterium | reverse complement strand
TCAACGTATCAGTGTTTCATTAGATTTGCGATACGCACGAATACGATTAGGCAAATTGAACCTGGGATCGCATTTTGCCATTCCATACTGCGGGTCGCGACCCGCCCTACGGGGGCTTCATCCTACGCGAGCGACAAGGAGTCGCTATAAGCCTGCAAATGATAATGCAGAACTCGTAGGTGTGATTAGCGAAAGCGTAATCGCACGCATGGAATCGTTTTACAACAGCGCAGCCAGATGTGAACAAACTGGCGCCTTTCAACGTATCAGTGTTTCATTAGATTTGCGATACGCACGAATACGATTAGGCAAATTGAACCTGGGATCGCATTTTGCCATTCCATACTGCGGGTCGCGACCCGCCCTACGGGGGCTTCATCCTACGCGAGCGACAAGGAGTCGCTATAAGCCTGCAAATGATAATGCAGAACTCGTAGGTGTGATTAGCGAAAGCGTAATCGCACGCATGGAATCGTTTTACAACAGCGCAGCCAGATGTGAACAAACTGGCGCCTTTCAACGTATCAGTGTTTCATTAGATTTGCGATACGCACGAATACGATTAGGCAAATTGAACCTGCGCTCACATTTTGCCATTCCATACGGCGGGTCGCGACCCGCCCTACGCGGGCTGCAAAATTAGCGTAATCGTTAACTCTAAGCGCGAACAGATTATTTTGGCGATAAATCATTAAGAATTCACAGAACTCGTAGGTGTGATTAGCGAAAGCGTAATCGCACGCATGGAATTGTGTTACACCAGCGTAGGTAGATGTGAACAAAATTGGCGTCGCTCAATCTATCAGTTTCTCATTAGATTTACGACACGCACGAATACGTTTGCGCAAATTGAGCCTACGTTCGTTTTTTGACGATTCCAAACGGCGGGTCGCGACCCGCCCTACGCAGGCTAAATTACTTTGCTCTTACTTGCGCCAATACCAGAGATGCTACGGCAAAAAATACGCCAACGAATATCGACCGCTCCCAGTCGAATTGTTGTGCCGCGCTCAAGAAGCGTGTGTAGACAAGCGTTCCAACACCTACACCTAGGCCCGAAAAGGCAGCCTTCAATAATTTCTTTTTCATGTTCAGATGGTCCAACGTGATTTAATTTGACAGATCTGCATGTTACCGCCACAAACAGGAATAAACAATTTTGTTTTCAGAACTCGGTGCGATTAGCGAAAGCGTAATCGCACACATGGAATTGTGTTACGCCAGCGTAGGTGGATACGAACAAAATTGGCGTCGCTCAATGTATTAGTTTCTCATTAGATTTACGACACGCACGAATACGTTTAGGTAATTTTACGCTGCACTCGTATTTGGACGATTCCAAACGGCGGGTCGCGACCCGCCCTACGCTGGCTCAAGCAATTTTTTACATACGCCAACCGGTATTATTCTCATCCGCTTTATTTAAAAGCGCAAATCACAAACAAAATTACAGAAAATAGGGAGTATATGGTTTTTTCAAGCTTACCAGCTACCTTCTTCAACGCGACTTAGGTGAAATGCTTGAGGCAATGAACCAGCTCCATTTACCACAACAACTGCACCAAAAAAACTCATCCAACTGACTCCACACCCCGATTCGCCAATTGGTCTGCTCGCTCATTCCCCGCATCACCTGCATGGCCTTTTACCCATACCCAATCGATTTGATGGCCGACGCGGGCGGCGTCTAGGGCTTGCCATAGATCGACATTTTTGACGGGGGATTTGGAGGCGGTTTTCCAGCCTTTGGCTTTCCAGCCGGGCAGCCATTCTGTGATGCCTTTGAGTACGTATTGGCTGTCGATGTACATGGTGATGTGGCAGGGGCGCTTGAGTGCTTGTAAGGCGCGAATGGCAGCCGTTAATTCCATGCGGTTGTTGGTGGTGTCGGCTTCGCCGCCGAATAATTCTTTTTCTTTGTCGCCCGCAATCAGCACGGCACCCCAGCCGCCCACGCCAGGGTTGCCCTTGCAGGCGCCATCGGTATAAATCGTGATTTTGTCCATGTGTCTTTCAATAAAAGCGTGCGTGTTGATGGCTGTGAAGCTTGTTCAAGGTTCGGCCGTGAGCTTGAGGAAATGATCAAGGATATGAAAATGGTCGTCAAAAAATTGTTCTTCCATTGCGCCTAATTCATCAATGGCAACCCACTTGGCTGCCGCTGCATCGTCCGCCGCTTCGATGTCAGGGAAATGGTCAGAACGCAGATCGAAATAATGAGCATGGGTAATGGTGCGGCCGCGCAAACTGCGATAGGGGTGATCAAATACTTGCACATCGATCAGCGCGTTTTCTAGCGATGATTGCAAAACGGCGAGCTTGGTTTCTTCACGCAATTCACGTAGGGCGGCGTGCAGCAGACGTTCGTCTTGGTCAACAAAGCCACCGGGTAATGCCCACAAGCCCTTGCCCGGAAAACCTCCGCGTTGCACTAGCAACACGTGCCCTGCCGTAACGACTACGGCATCTACCGTGGTGAAGATGGGCGGATACGGGCAGACTTGCCATGCCGCTTTGTATTTCTGTAACTGCAAAAGTTCATGCGCCAACACGGCGAAATGGGGGAAATGACTCCAAGCCTTTAAATATTGCCGCACGGTGGAGGGCACTTGCTGCGCTAACACGGCGAGCGAGACTTCAATGTTCTCCGTCTCAAAAAAGATGCTGCGCAGCGTGGTGGCATCAATCGCATGCTCGGCTTCTACGGCTTCTAAAGTCCAATGGGGAAAGCGGTTCAGGTAGTAACTTGAGGCGTCTTTAAAGTAACCGACCAAGGCAATTGCGCGCGCTTCTGGCAGCAACTGTTTGACCTTGTTTTGCACACTGGCTGACCACCGTTTGTCGTCGTAATAATCGCGCACTGGGATGGTTTTTACCCGCGCGGCATCTGCTTCTGATAAGCAGGCTCGTATCATTGCATCACGCTCTTGCCAGGTGAAGGGATTTTTTGTGCTGCGCGCATGAAAGGCGGAGCCCAGCACAATAACGACTTGAGGAGCGCAGGCAAGCGCATGGCGCAATAAAGTCGCGTGGCCTTCGTGAAAAGGTTGAAAGCGGCCGATTAAAACGGCTAAGTCAAACCTTTGCGTTTCTTCACTTACTTGTTTTGCTTGCTCAGTCTGGTTCATGGTGGGTTCCGTATTACTTGTAATAGGATATGCTCATTTCTTTCCTTTTCAACGCTTTGCATTGCGTTTTAGGGAGACGTTGATTAAGTGTAGCGAGCGGCCAAAGTTTGGACCGAGAAGCGCACCTGTACGAGAGTACAGCGAGCACCGCAGGTTCAAAATTTGGTCGCGCAGTAACTTAATCAGCGTCTCCCTAGTATTTTGCGGCAATCGGCATCTGTCTTCCGCTGCCAAACGCCCTTGCACGCACGCGGATGATAGGTGGCGCTTGGCGGCGTTTGTATTCGTTACGCGCCACCATGCCGAGTATGCGCGTAACGGTTTTTCTGCCCTCTTCGGTTTGCTGTAATTGTTCCACAAAGCGGCGCGCTGCTTCTGCCTCATGGGCAGGCAAACGCCGCCCTTCAATATGCCATTTTAAGATTTCGTCGAGCTCACTATACGGCGGCAAGCTATCTGTATCTAATTGGCCGGGTGCCAGTTCTGCGGAAGGCGGTTTGGTGAGCACGGCGCTAGGTATAAGCTCGCGGCCTGCATGCTGATTGAGGTAGCTCGATAAGGCAAACACTTCTGTTTTATACAAGTCACCGATCAAGCCCAAGCCGCCATTCGTATCGCCATATAAGGTGCAGTAGCCTACCGAGATTTCGCTCTTGTTGCCGGTAGTGAGAAGTAATGCGCCGTAGCGATTGGAATACGCCATCAAAATCGTGCCACGCACGCGCGCTTGCAAGTTCTCTAAAGTCAGCCCAGACAAGGGTGCGGCAAACGCCGCTTCAAAACCTGCACTGTACTGCTGTACTAAATCACGAATGGGGTGCGTGTACAGCTTTACGCCAAGATTATTGCAAAGCGCAACCGAATCTGACACCGAGCCTTCGCTAGAAAAAACTGAGGGCATAGTAATAGCAATCACATTGTCCGCACCCAAGGCTTGCACTGCCAAAGCGATCGTCAGTGCGGAATCGATACCGCCTGAGCAACCCACGACCACCTTACTAAAATGGCAGCGGCGCGCGTAATCTTGCAAACCCAACACAATTTGGCGACGCATAAATTCGCAGACGGATAACCCTTCAGCGTCAGGTGGCGTAAGGACTGTGCTGAGCGAAGCATTATCAGCCCGCACAAATTGCCCCGCTTGAAAAGCGATCACTTGAAAATCTTCCGCGAAGCGCGCTGCTTCAAATGCGATACCTTGGTTTGGCGAAACGGCGAAGGACGCGCCGTCAAAAACCAATTGATCTTGTCCGCCCACTTGGTTCACGTACACCAAGGGCAAAGCGTGGTGCCGCACGGCCGCGGAAAATAGTTCATGCCTTTGCTTACGTTTGCCAATGTCGGACGGGCTGGCGTTGACGCTGATAACAACATCCACTTGCGCCTGACTGAGCGCATTAAAAGGGTTCACTTTGTAATCGGCACCCTGATCATTCCACCCGTCTTCGCACACCATAAAACCAATGCGGTAACCGGCCAGCGCTAACACGCATGCAACTTCAGCGCCCGGCTCAAAATGTCGCCCCTCATCAAAGATGCCGTAAGTGGGCAGCAGTTGTTTGTAGTATTCGGCAACGATTTGGCCATTCTGAATCGCCAACAAGGCATTGTGCAAAGGCTTGCCAGGGCCGACATGCTTACGCACCGTGCCAATGACTGTTACCAGTTCGGGCGTCGCCTTTGACGCCGTGCAAATGTCTTGCAATGCAAGATCTAAACGCTGCAGAAAATCAGCGTCTTCTAGCAAATCTCCCGGGTAGTAACCACATAAAGAAAGTTCAGAGAAGACGGCTATTTGCGCGCCTTGCTGATGCGCTTGCTGCATCTTGCTGATGATGGCAGCGCTGTTACCGGCAAAATCACCGACGGTAAAGTTAAGTTGGACGATAGCTATTTTGAGCATAAGAATAAAAGTTTTAAATTAACGTGTTGAAAAGCATCAAACACATTGGCATCACATGGCTGGATGATTAAAAACCTGCCGCAAATAGGCAAGGAAAGTCTCATCTTTACACAGCGTTTTTCCCGCTGAATCCGACAGCTTTGCCACGGCTTGACCATTGCAAGACACAATCTTCATCACAATGTTTAAGGGCTTAATACCTGCGTCGTTGGAGAGATTGGTGCCTATGCCAAAACCCGTTAGCACACGATCAGCGAAGTGGCGATACAAAGAAAATGCCGTTTGTAAATCAAGTCCATCAGAAAAAACCAAGCGCTTGGTGTGCGCATCAATGCGCAATTTGGTGTAATGCGCCAAAGCCTTTTCGCCCCAAACAATCGGGTCGCCAGAGTCGTGGCGCAAGCCATCAAATAGCTTGGCAAAATACAGATCAAAGTCGGCCAAGAACGCGTCCATACCAACCACATCCGTTAATGCGGTGCCTAGATCACCACGATATTCTTGCACCCAATCTTCCAGCGCGGCTTTTTGAAAATCGCGCAAACGCACGCCGAACGATTGGTAAGACTGTAAGTACTCATGCGCCATAGTGCCTATGGGCACGAGCTTGTATTTCTTAGCTAAATACACGTTGGACGTGCCTTTAAAAAATTGCGGTACTTCACGCTGCAAACTTGCCACGACCTCTTCATGCCATTCGGCAGAAAAACGGCGACGTAAACCAAAGTCAAAAAATTCAAAAGGATTGCGTTTTTTTGGCTCGCGTTCAAAGTCACGCAGTAGCAAAATTTTTTCATCTAAACGACGGCGGCCTTCTTGTAGCACTTCGGCGTTAAAAAAGCGGCGGAAATACAGCTCGTTCACAATCGCTAAGACATGGATCTCAAAGCCCATAACGTGTACTTGCGGACCCGTTGCAACAATATGCAAAGTGTCGCCCACCGTGGTCACGGAAATAAATTTTCTTTGGAAGCGAAACACGGTCAAGAAATCGACAAAATCACTTTTGATATAGCGCAGGCTGCGTAAGTAGTTAAGTTCATCTTCACTGAATGCTAGGCTGCAGAGATGATCGAGTTCTCGTTCCACATCTGGCTTTAATTCAGCCAACGGGTAAGCGGGCTGACTGCGGCATACAAACGCGTATTGGGTTTGCGTATTTGGGTGGCTGTGCAAAAGTGCTTGCCACATCGTAAATTTGTACAAGTCGTTTTCTAATAAGCTGTTGATGACTGGTTTCATTGATCTTCCTAGATGGTTTCTCTTGTGCTACGCGACGGCGCGCCGCGTTCAATACTTTGCCGTAAATTGCTAATTTATTTTTGCCGCAGAGACGCAGAGGGCGCTGAGAGATAAATTAATTGCTGCTTCTTTCTTCGCTCAGATTCTTGTTGTACTTTCTTGTTTGGGTTACGTTTAAGCCTTATTCAATTCGCTTATAACTTCAGTCGACTTCGCTAGGCGCACACCTTTTTGCGCCATGTCGCTCAGGAAAGTTTGATACTGCGCATCAAAGCCGGCCACGGGGCTAATACAGTCGGTGAGCAAAACTAGACGACGAATATTCTCAGTTGGTAATTGCTGCACGATATGTTCTGTGGTTGAGCGTACGCAATGACTGCCCGCTTCTCCTGCGATCAAGACCATATCTGCCTGCGCTAAATTTTGAATCAGTGCATGATTTGTTTGGGTTGCGTTGTCCTCAGGATCAGGCACTTCGGCCATGATGGCGGAATAGTGTTCCGTCCAAGGATTCGTGCCCTTGATGACTTTTTGCACGCTGCGTAAGGTCTGTTCTTCCCATTGGTTATAGGCGGCACGCACAGCGCTATGCACATTGTGGCCCCATGAGCCAATTTCGCAATGCACAGGCCACACCATTAACTGATATCGCGCTGCTGCTTCGAGGCTATCAAGATAATTCAAAACACGGGGTAAAGCGCTTGGCAAGCGAGGCTGAAACAAGCCAGCACGTACATCGGCGCTTGAAATACTCGTAAATGGTTGTACGGCATGCCCTTCCGCAGTCTGCCAGAAGGCAGGATGCGCGATGTCAATGCGATGATGGGAATCAAGCGTAACGGTAATTTCTGACAATTGCTTTCCAGCCTGTTCAATGAATGTTGCGACGCGCAGCATATCGGCATGCGCACCGGGCACTGGGAGTGCTGGCTTAGTCTCATTATCTGGAAGAAAGTCAGCGGGGAGATCGCAAAAATCATTCTGTGGATCAATCAGAAGCAGATGAATATGCTGTTTCATAATGGTCTTTTGAGTTGTTGGTATGGGTATTCTAGGATACTTAGTGTATTTTTTCAACTAAGTATTTTTATCAGGTCACTTTTTTGCAATTTTTAAAGCAAAACATGGATCTACTCAGCACCTTTAATACCAGTATCGCCGGTAATTAGACGATTAAAGAATACGGTTTCTCTATCACTTTTGAGGGAATATAGTTGCGCTGGGCGATTGCTGCCTAAGCGCCAACGGTCTTTTAGTTCAAGCAAGAAATCACCATCTTTGACGCGTTTTCGAAAGGCACTTTTATCCACTTGGCGACCCAAGATAATTTGGTACACCTTTTGTAAGTCTGTCAGCGTGAACTCAGTTGGTAGCAAATGCGCAGCGAGTGAGGTGTATTCGACTTTGTTGCGC
The DNA here is from genome assembly GCA_019745005.1 of Burkholderiaceae bacterium. Classification (GTDB taxonomy): domain Bacteria; phylum Pseudomonadota; class Gammaproteobacteria; order Burkholderiales; family Burkholderiaceae_D; genus Undibacterium. The sequence continues at coordinate 6,259 of JAIETO010000080.1, read as the reverse complement.
AAGCGCGTGAGGGCTAAAGATAAAATTTCACTGTGATCGAAGGCCAACTTGGGTAGTGCCGCTTGCCCGTCTAAGGGCAACCAACGTGCGGCTTTTGCATTGCCGCCATGATTTAAGGCGATTTGATCAGATGAAATGAGGGCGAAATAAACAAAGGTACTCGACCAACCACGAGGGTCGCGCGTTTGGCTGCCAAAACCTTGCAACTGCTCCAAATACGGCGTGCTTACACCCGTCTTTTCTTGCAAAATTCGGCGCGCAGAATCGACCAAGGTTTTATCTTGATGCACCTGAATAAACCCGCCGGGCAAACTCCATTTACCCATAAAGGGATGCGCCCCACGTTTGACAATCAAGGCATGCAAGACCTCGTCTTTGATGGTGAAGATGACGACATCAACACTGGTTAGGGGCACGTCAAAATCGTGTATTTTGTACTGCGCAAGGTACTCCGCCTCACTCTGTTTTTGATCTTGCATAAAATATTCCTCAATGATGCTATTGAAAGACAAATTGTTCACGCTACTAATCATAGTGTGAAATAGCAACTAAGTGGAGATATTAGGGCGAAAGCGGGAAGTCCAAAGCGGGAGAAAATTATCGACGATAAGCAAAAGCCGCCACCTATAATTTTTTTCTTTGGGGGTATTGCTGTTGGCCTACTTATTTAAGTGCGTATTTGCATTGGCGTTGGTAACGGGAACGGCATTTCCCCTAGGCAGACGTTTCGCCTTTAATGCAGGGCCGATCAAATGCATACCGCGCACGCGCTTCACCGCTTGCAACATGTACACCGCGCCAAAATAGGGCCACCAGCGCCGGCCTACCTTTTCCATAAAAGAAAACCGCTCAAACCATTGTTCGGTGCGGAGCGGCGGCGCATAGCAACCAAACACTGCGGGGCTCACCTCCATGCTGAGGAGTTTTAGCCAGTCTTTTAAGCGCATCAGGCTGATAAATTCACCCTCTTCCGGCAAATACGGATGATTAGAAAGTCGCCCAAATAATTGGCGCGCTCCCCACAAACTGGCGTTATTAAAGCCGCAGATAATTAAACGACCTTCGGGTATTAAAACACGATCAACCTCGCGCAGAATTTGGTGGGGTTCACTCGCAAATTCCAAGACATGCGGCAGCACCACCAGATCAATACTTTGCGTAGCAAAAGGTAGCTCGGTAAATTCATGCACTACCTGTACAGCATCCGTACCAGCACGACTTGTGAGCAGAATATCCGTACTAACCCATTTGTGCGGCATGCGGCTGGCTGCTAACGCGCGAATCTGCGGCAGCCCTATTTGCAGCGCGTTGAAGCCGAAAATATCGGCCGTTAGGACGTCCAACTGCGCCTGCTCCCACGCACGAATATACGCACCGGCTGGCTGCTCTAGCCATGCTTCCAAGTCTATAATGGGATGATTAAATTGCATTCTGCCAAAACCGCTTTTTTGATTAATCCGTTTGAAGTGCAAACACGGGCGAGCCACCATGAAAAACTCTTTAAGTATATTGACTGTACCAGCGTTTGACGACAACTATCTCTGGTTGATCCACAATGGCAAGCAAGCCTATGCAGTTGATCCGGGCGATGCGACGCCGATCTTAGACGCATTGGCGGCGCACAATTTAAGCTTGTGCGGGATTTTACTTACGCATCACCACGCGGACCACATAGGTGGCGTTGCCACCCTGCTCGCCCACGCCAAAGAAAAGAATTCAGGAACAAATCTGCCCAAAAACTTGCCTGTGTATGGCCCAACCAAAGATGTCATCCCAAGCGTGACCGAAAAGCTCGGACAAAGCGACCAAATTTATTTGGAAGAGCTCGACTTGTATTTAGACATTATTGACGTACCAGGCCACACCTTAGGACATATTGCGTACTACGCTTCACATCAAAAATGGCTATTTTGTGGCGACACCTTGTTCGCGGGAGGATGTGGACGTTTGTTTGAAGGAACGCCGGCGCAAATGCTAGCGTCCTTAGATAAGCTCGCCGCCTTGCCAGAAGATACCTTGATCTACTGTGCCCATGAGTACACCATTTCGAACCTACGCTTTGCACTTGCGGTGGACGGCGGCAACATCGCCCTACGCCAACGCATGATGGACGACAGCGAAAAGCGCGAGCAAAACATTCCCACCGTGCCTAGCCGCATCAGCATGGAAAAGCGCACCAACCCCTTTATGCGGTCCCGCGATGGTGCGATTGCGAAGCATTTGCTTGAAGCAGGCAAGTTAGGCAGTGAGCATGATGCGCTGCAGGTTTTTACCGCTTTACGTGAATGGAAAAATAATTTTCGTTAAAGCGATTCAAGACGCGCGCACTTTACGAGCGATTCATAGCTCTCGTGCGTAGCTCGGCTCGTTCGTCGAGAACCATGCCAGCAGGACGTTGAACGCATCTGATTTACGACTTTTTAGGAGAAATGATTTGAATCAAGGAATAAAGCACTTCGATTTTATTTTACAAAGATCATGGACTGAAGTGCTGGGAATTTGTTTTTGTGTGCTTTTAACTTTACGAATACTTGTCAAAATTTTTCCTCGCCTTGACCCAATTGAAGACTTCCGATTTCACGTCGTTGGGCTTCTTTTTTTGTCAAAATGTATTGTCGAAGCTTGGCAAGGATTTGCTCGTTCACGACAAGGAATGAGGAAAAACTTACCGCTTTCTCAAATTCTATTTGAATTTGTTCCACCCCCTTTGGTAAGCACGTGCCGCTTTCATTATTCCTTATGTTGGGGATTTTTTCAGTGGTTGCAACGCAAGAAGCACGTCGCCGATTCTCCGGGACATACGTCTATCGATTTTATGAAAAAAAGTGAGTATGGCACCGCATTGGTGATGCTATTTTTGATGCTATTCGTCGAAGTGCCCATTTCGACGCTCGTGTTTGGCGCAATCATCGAGGACCCAATTGAGCGCCATTGGGCGCATGTACTTGTCGGTGTTTTATCTGCTTATACGCTCATGCTAGTGCTTGGAGATCGCTGGAAAATCAAAGCCCAACACCATTCACTTGATAATGAATTTCTCTACCTTCGTTGTGCTGATCGATTCAAAGGAGACATTCCACTTACCCAAATAAAGCGTGTTGAAGTATTCAGAGACGAATTTGTGAAATGGAAATTTAAAACTAATCAAGCCAAAGAAACTTACCAACTCGTTAGCCCAATCGGCGCGATAGACAAACCCAATATTCTCATCGAGTTAGTCGATTCGCCGTCTGTGAGTGTTTGGAGGAACTTCTTAAAAACCTCTGCACCAAAATATCTTCTGCTTTTTGTCGACGATGCACCTAGCACGAAACTGATTATTTCTGAAGCTCTCAATTCAGCTAAACAAATCTCAGCTACCTACGATGCATTCGATGAAGTGACTTCTCAGGCTGGCGCTTCCGCATAAAAAAACAATTTCAATCAAAGCACATTCAAGGGAATCTTCAAATACACCACCCCATTTGATTCTGCGGGTGGCGTTTCTCCCGCCCGAATATTGACTTGAATGGATGGGATGATGAGATTGGGCTTGGCTAAGCTGGCGTCACGCTTCGTGCGCAAGGCGATGAAGCTGAGTTCATCCATGCCGTCGTGCACATGGATGTTTTTTGCGCGCTGTTCTGCAACTGTGCTTTCCCATTCGGGGTCGCGCCCGTCTGGTGGATAGTCGTGGCACATGAACAAGCGTGTGTCTGCGGGTAAGGCGAAAAGCTTTTGGATAGAGTGATACAAGCTGCTGGCACTACCGCCCGGGAAATCGCAGCGCGCAGTGCCCACATCGGGCATAAACAGGGTGTCACCAACGAATACCGCATCATCGAATTTAAACGCGATATCAGCAGGTGTGTGCCCTGGTACAAAGATCACTTCAGCACTACATTGCCCCACTTTAAAAACCTCACCATCGACAAATAAATGATCGAATTGTGAGCCGTCTACGCACATTGCAGACTCTAGGTTAAAAATTTTCTTGAAGACTTGCTGAACCTGATCAATATGTGCGCCGATACCTATTTTTCCGCCTAACTGCTCACGTAGTGCGTGAGCTGATGACAAGTGGTCAGCATGCGCATGGGTTTCCAAAATCCATTCTAAATGCAAGCGCTTTTCTTGTAAAAATTGCGTGAGTTTAGCGAGGCTGCTTGTGCTGGTGCGCCCCGCCTTGGGGTCGTAATCAAGCACCGGGTCGATCACCGCGGCATGGCCGCCGACCTGATCGAATACCACGTAGCTGATAGTCCACGTAGCGGCGTCAAAAAAAGCTTGTATTTGCGGTTTCATCGATGTTTCCCTTTCTGTTCGATTTCTTTGTTTTTTGCAAGGCAGACCGTCGTCAACGTGAAGCTATTCGCGTTTTAATTGAAGTTGCCTACTGGTTTTGGCATTTTACGGTGATTTCATAAAACATTATATTGATTTACATAATAACATATTGTATATTGTAGTGAGAAAATCGAAGAAGGAATAGAAAAATGGAGTCACAAACCCACACATTTGATTTAGAACAAATGCGCGCTGCGGCGAACACGGCAAGCGGTACCTTGCGTGCCTTAGCGCACCAAGATCGGCTCTTACTTCTGTGTCAAATGACACATGGCGAAAAGTCGGTGAGTGAATTGGAAGAGCTATTGGGTTTGCGCCAGCCTAGCCTGTCACAACAACTGGGCGTGTTACGCAATGAAGGCTTGGTAAACACGCGGCGCGACGGCAAGCGGATTTTTTACTCGGTTGCAGACCCAAAAGTGTTGCAGCTTTTGATTACCTTGTACGCATTGTATTGCCCAGAAGAGTGAGCGTCGTTTGAAAAACAACTTTCACGTTTCAACAGTCTTGATTCAAAAAACATTCAGAAGATCGTCTTAAAAAATTCGATCGTCTATGGAGTAAAAAATGCACATCGCTTGGGAACAATTCACACCTTGGACGGCGCTTGGCGGCGGCGTCTTGATTGGCCTTTCCGCCGCAATCCTGATTCTTCTGAACGGACGTATCGCGGGTATATCTGGCATCGTCGGCGGCTTGCTGTTGCCTGTAAAAGAAGGATGGTCTTGGCGCTTGGCTTTTATCTTCGGCTTGTTCGCCGCACCGTGGCTTTGGCAGATTTTTTCGCCACTCCCCAGCATGCAATTCGATGCGGGTTGGACGCCGATTATCTGGGCCGGCGTATTAGTCGGTGTGGGCACACGTTACGGCGCAGGTTGCACCAGCGGCCACGGGGTGTGCGGCATCGCCCGTTTGTCACCGAGATCAATGATCGCCACGGCGTGTTTTATGCTGGCGGGCTTTTTCACCGTGGCATTGATTCGTCATGTTCTTTAAGGCTGGCTATGCAAGTATCAAAAATTCTTAAACATCCACTTTTCCCTATCATCAGCGCAGCACTGAGCGGCCTGATATTCGGCGTAGGTTTGCTACTCAGTGGTATGACCAATCCTGCGAAAGTCTTGGCGTTTCTTGATCTCGGTGGCGCATGGGACCCGTCATTAGCACTAGTAATGGCGGGCGGCATAGGCTTTGCGTTCTGGCCGTTTCGACTTGCCAAAAAGCGCCCCGTGACTTTTCTGCATTTACCCACCACGCTTCCCGTGAGCACGGCAATCGACCGCCGCTTGCTAGGTGGCAGCCTATTGTTCGGCATTGGATGGGGCATTGCTGGTTTATGTCCCGGCCCTGCATTGGTGGTGTTGAGTGCCGGTAGCCTAAAAGGCTTCGCCTTTGTCGCGGCGATGATAGCTGGCATGTTGCTGTTTGAAGTGTTGGAAAACTAAACGATCACTGATAAAAATCCAAGGGAAAGCGCAGAAATAAGTCGGGCATCATGCAAATACTCAGCATCATTTCCATCGGTTTGTTCGTCGGCATTGTCATGGGTTTGACAGGCGCTGGTGGCGGCATTCTCGCCGTACCTGCGCTTGTATTTGCAATGGGCTGGAGCATGCAAACCAGCACGCCTGTGGCTTTGTTGGCCGTCACGATGGGAGCAGCTTTTGGCGCCATTCATGGCTTACGCCAGAAACAAGTTCGATACCGCGCTGCCATGTTGATGGCTGCCGCTGGTATGCCCGTCACGGCCCTTGGTGTGCGCGTTGCGCACGCTTTGCCACAAACTTTACTCATGGGTGGCTTCGCATTGATCCTGCTCTATGTGGGCGCTCGCTTGTTGCGCGACAAGAGCGACGATGACCAACATACGGAGCAATCATGTTTCGCCAAGATAGACCCAAGCACGGGACGGTTTGATTGGACATTGACTGCC
>JAIETO010000189.1 GCA_019745005.1 Burkholderiaceae bacterium | reverse complement strand
CCCGAATTAGAAGGGCTCATGCATGCGCTACCAGAAGCCAAGTTAGACATTATTGTCGGTGGCTTGCGCGCCTATAACACTGAAGTATTGACGGACGACAAGCGCAATACCATTCTCGGCCATTGGCAACATGTGGCGGAGGCGAGTGGCTTGCCGTTTTCCGAGCAAGGCATGCGTCAGGTCGGGTTTATCTATGACACCGAACCCGCCTGCCGGGCAGTCGTTGCCGCTCGCGCTTTACTCGACGATGGCTCTGGGCAAGTGTTGCTCGCCGTCTTTCATGCCGTACAACGAGCGTTTTATGCCGAAGGCGCAGATATCACCAATGAACAAATCTTGGCGCGCGTTGCCGTTGCGAGCCTCAACCAACAATTGGGTGACGGCAGTTTCGATGAAGCGAGTTTTATTGAAACGCTACAAGCACCCACAACTCGCAACGAAGCGCGCGGCGATTTCGAGCAATGTCAACGTTGGGGCATACGGGGATTTCCCGCGCTCTTACTCTTGCACGACAATGCCTTGCATAGCGTTGCCGCTGGTTATACCAAGACGGCAAACTTGCTAGACGCCATCAAACAAATACGGGACACGAATACATGAAATTTTCCCCCATCGTTTTAGGCCTATGGCGCCTGCTTGATTGGCAGATGACCCCCGCGCAGCGCCTGAGCTTTTTGCAGCAAGCGCTTGAACTCGGTGTCAGCACAATTGATCAAGCGGATATCTATGGCGATTACCAAAGCGAAGCCTGCTTGGGAGAAGCCCTCGCTTTGCAGCCTAGCCTAAGAGATCGTCTGCAAATTGTGACCAAATGTGGCATTAAATTAGTTTCCGCAAATCGTCCCACGCACCGCCTTCAGCATTACGATACCAGCCGCGAACACATTATTGCGTCGGTCGAAAATTCCTTGCGCGCTATGCGCATAGAGACCATTGATCTGCTTTTGATACATCGGCCTGATCCTTTGATGCAAGCAGACGAGCTTGCGAGGACCTTCCAAGAATTACAGCAAGCAGGCAAAGTAAAAAATTTTGGCGCCTCAAATTTCACGGTCTCACAATTTGAATTGTTAGCCTCGCGCTTTCCTTTAATCACCAATCAAATTGAGTTTTCTTTACTGCACCTCGCTCCATTACAAGATGGCACCCTAGATCAATGCCAACGCCTGCGCATCGCCCCGATGATTTGGTCGGCGCTTTCTGGCGGAAAATTGTTTTCGGGAACTGATGATCGCAGCGTGCGCCTGCGCAGTGTTTTGAATGAGATCGCGGTCAAGCACGGCGTGTCTATGACGACGATCGCCATCGCTTGGATATTGCAACACCCCGCAACGCCTACGGTGCTCACAGGTTCAGGGCGAATCGCAGTGATAGAAGAGACGGTGGTGGCAACGAAGATCAAACTGAGCCGCGAGGAGTGGTTTGATTTGTGGTGTGCGTCTATGGGGCGGGGTGTTGATTGAATTGAAGTTACATTAATTAAGTGCCAACTGACGATGAAACTCTTTCTAAAACGACTTGGAAGCGGTCTTACTTTGCTCATAGGTTCTTGGTGGCTCGCCTATTTTTGGATGCGCTATGGAGAATCGTGGTTAAACAAATTCCCCGAGTTGATTTCTAAGATTATTTATCCTCTCGTAAGACCGATACTGTCTGCAGAGGTTTGGGAGGCTGAAGAGCAATTAGACTTTCTGGGTTTTTGGTTACTAAGCTTCGTCGGTACGATTTTGATTATGGTCTTAGTTAAAATACTTGGAAAACGCCTACGGCAAAGGGCTTAAGATCGTCAATTGCAAGAAAGGTACCAATACGGGGAGTAACTTTTCTTTCACCAAAGGTGCCAAACATGTTGACTTTTCTTAAGCACTTTTGCCTACTCCCGCCCGACCGTATGATCCAAATCAAGTTCGTTGTAGCGGTCGCAAATATCGCGCCAACGTGATGCTAAATCGCTGCGCTGTTTTTCCAAAATTTGGCGAATTTCATCAGGGTCATTGATGCCGCTTATCTTCTCGGCCAAGGTAAGCGATGGCGAATCCAGCACGATGTCCGCACCGCGAAAAAGTAAATCACGCACGGTGACATCCACTGCTTCGATTGAACCTTGCTTACTTTCAGGATGCAAAAAATAATTGATCACGGTGTACACAAAACGCCGCTCTTTATCACTGTCGACCATGCTCACAAGCTGCTGGGCGCGGCTTCGTAGTAATACGCGCTCAGCGCCTTTTTCTTCGCGCGCCTGAGTCCAATGTTGGCGGGCTTTTTCACAGTTAGCGGCTAGTTCGTTGTGGCTAATTTTGACGCCATCGAGATACCAACCTGGCGTTGGTACATGTTCGCTCATGTACTTTGGTAACTTGTTTTCGCACTCACGCAACATGCTGCGGTACTGCGTATCGATATTTTTCATTTGATTGAATGTCTCTTGAAACAATTCGCGAAAACGCTTTTCCGCATTTTCCATACGTCGCTTATCGTAGTTCGTAAAGAGTTGAATCAACCATAAGATCGGTGAGAGTTCCATCATGCCGTCCTTCATGTAAATAAAACTTCGGTTCTAACTACTGTGACGCGCGAGCCAATCTATAAAAATTAGGTTTGTCGGCTATGTTCAGATTGAATGTTGATAAAAGTAAAGCCGCCTATTACGAAGAAAAAACAAACCATTCAACACAGAGACACAGAGGCACAGAGGAAAAACGAAGAGAAAGAACAACGGCTTTTTGCTTTTTTCCGTGTCTCTTTTGTAAAGCAATGCTTTACCTCTATGTTGAGAGGTTTTGATCTTTTTCATTACTATTTAATTTCATCAACATCCAACCTGAACATAGTCGATTTGTCGATATACACAATACTGTATTTTTCTGTTGTATTTATAGATAAAGCGCATAAATGCCTATTTTTACTGATACTCCCAAAATTTTAAATTTCTGCATCACCCTTCATCAGCATAACGCGCCTGCATTTCTTTGTACGAAGAGGTGATTAGTTTCTTGAGGATTTTGGTGTCGATCTCGCTAAGGCGGCGCACGTAGAGGCAGGATTTCCCCATTTTGTGTTTGCCTAGTTTGCTGAGTAAGCCGGCGTGATCAGGGCTGCTTGCCATCAAGTAAATGCTGATATCGCCTTTGCGTGAAGAGAACCCCGTCCGGCAACTTTCTCCGCAATGGCCACTTTCATAGGTGTAGCGATAGTGGCCAAATCCCACGATGCTCGTGCCCCACATTACCGGCGACTGTTTGGTTACTGCTTGCATCAATGCTGCTATGGCCATGCAATCGCTGCGTCGTTCTTCATCTTCAATACTTGCCAAATACTCGTCCACGCTTTTCGTAGTTGGTTTGGTTTTAGCTTCTGCCATGCTTGCCTCCGAGCTTGATTTGCTACTTTATTCTAGTTCAAATTTTTCTGAAGTCGACAGCAGTTCGGATACAGGCCGGACACTTTTCGGACACATTGCGGACAGGTGGACAGGGGAAGGGAAATTTTTAATCCATAAAAATCAAGCATTTAAGTCTGGCACGCTTCCTGCACTACAACTTGCAAATTCATTGCATGAGGCACTTCATGATTCGCGATACGTCCGCACAAGATAAAGTTTTGCAAGCCCCCGCTGTTTGGCGGCAGCGGTCGTGGCTGCTTGGACTTGGCATCGTCGCCGTTGTGCTCGTCCTCGGCGTCTTGCTGAGTTCCAAGTGGTTGTCGAGTTCCCATTCCGTGAGTGCTGCCCATCTAAAAATCGCCCCAGTAAAACGAGGAACCTTAGTGCGCGATGTTTCTGTCAATGGGCGCGTGGTCGCCGCCGTTAGTCCGACTTTGTATTCCACTGCGCCAAGTACCGTGACACTTAAAGTCAAAGCGGGCGACACGGTAAAAAAAGGCCAAATCGTCGCCGAATTAGAATCACCCGACCTCAGCAACCAATTGCAGCGTGAGCAAGCCAGTTATGAGCAACTCGAAGCCGAGGTCGCACGGCAACGCATTTTGGCGCGCAAGCAAAAATTATTGGCGAGACGCGATGCGGATCAGGCAGAAATTGAACGTGTCTCCGCCGAACGCACTTACCAACGTATTGAGGGAGCGGGCGTCACAGGCATCATCGCAAAAATCGACTTCCTCAAAGCGCAAGACGCTTTAAAAACGGCCGAGATTCGGGCGAAACATGCTGAGCAGGCGGCCAGCCTCGATGTGGAAGATGTGGACCTGAACTTGAAGACCAAGGTAAGCCAGCTACAACAACAAAAGCTGGTGCGCGATAACGCCCAACGCCGAGTCGATGAATTGCGTTTGCTTGCCCCGGTTGATGGATTCGTTGGCACGCTTTCCGTTGCGAATCGCAGTGTGGTTGCGGCAAACACAGCATTGATGACCTTGGTCGATTTGTCCCAACTTGAAGTCGAATTAGAAATTCCAGAAACCTATGTTGCAGAACTCGGCTTAGGAATGACGGCTGAGGTACTGATCAATGGCAACAAGGTCTTAGGAAAACTCTCCGCCTTATCACCCGAAGTCGTGCGCAATCAAGTCTTAGCACGCATGCGCTTCAATGGTGAGCAACCGGCTGGCTTAAGGCAAAGCCAGCGCATCAGTGCACGTTTGCTGATCGAGGAGAAAGTGAATGTACTCACGCTACCACGCGGCCCTTTCGTGGAAAACCAAGGTGGGCGTTATGTCTATTTAGTAGAGGGCGGCGTGGCGCGTCGCGTACCTATGAAATTGGGTGGCACGAGTATTTCTGCCGTGGAAATTGTCGAGGGACTGAAAGAGGGCGACCAAGTCGTGATCGCTGGTAGCGACTTATTTGATAATGCGCCCCGCGTCAGCATTAACTAATCGATACAAACTGAAATTACAAAACACAACAAATCATCGAAAGGATTCTTCTATGTTACGCATGAGCAATTTGAACAAAGTCTATCGCACCCACATGATAGAGACGCACGCCCTGCGCGGCTTTGAAATTCACGTCAAAGATGGTGAATTCGTGACAGTCACTGGGCCTTCAGGTTCCGGCAAAACCACGTTTCTAAACATTGCAGGTTTATTAGAAGAGTTGACCGATGGCGATTATTTCTTAGATGGCGTAAGCGTCAAAGGCATGAACGACAACGAACGTTCTCGCCTGCGTAACGAAAAACTGGGGTTTATTTTTCAAGGCTTTAATTTGATTCCCGACCTCAACTTATTCGATAACGTTGACGTACCTTTACGCTATCGCGGCTTTAATGCAGCCGACCGCAAACGCCGCATTGAAGACGCCTTGGCGCAAGTGGGTTTGGCGGCGCGGATGAAGCATTACCCTGCCGAATTGTCGGGCGGGCAGCAACAACGCGTTGCGATCGCCCGCGCACTAGCAGGCTCGCCCAAGCTACTGTTGGCGGATGAGCCAACGGGGAATTTAGATAGCCAAATGGCGCGCAGCGTCATGGAATTATTAGAAGAAATCAACGCGCGCGGCACCACGATTTTAATGGTCACACACGACCCAGAATTAGCCGTGCGCGCGCAACGCAATGTGCACATCATTGACGGTCAGGTGTCAGATTTGGTACGTAAGTTGCCTTCGCTATATGAGGCAGCGCCGACATCTGCGGCAACTACGGCCACTGATTTCGTCGTCAATTCTTAGACTAGAACAGGATACGCAATCATGTGGCATTACTACTTTTTCCTAGGCATACGCAATTTGCGCCGCAATCCTTTACTGACGGCGCTGATGGTCTTGACGCTGGCAATTGGCGTCGCGGCTAGCGTCTCCACACTCACGATTTTGCACGTGATGTCGGGCAACCCGATACCGCATAAGAGCGATAAGCTACTTGTTCCGGTGGTCGATAATTTTCCTTTAGAGGGCTATGTGCCGGGAGCATTTTCGGAACAAGACCAATTGACTTACCGCGATGTGGCGAATTTTTTGAACAGTAAGCAAGGTGTGCGGCGCACCGGTGTGTACGGCATTTTTTTGAATGTTGAACCCACACGCGCTGATCTCAATGTCACTCCTGTGGCGGGCTTAGCCGTTAGCAGCGATTATTTTTCCATGTTTGAAGTGCCCATCGCGCAGGGTAGAACGTGGACAGAAGCAGAAGAAAAGAGTGCGGCAAAAGTACTGGTTTTAAGTGCACAACAAAGTGAAAAATTGTTTGGCAAAGACACCGCCGTCGGCAAACGCCTGCGCATTGATGGCAATGAATTTGACGTGATCGGCGTATTGGGTAAATGGGATCCCGTGCCGCGCTATACCCATTTGGTGACAGGTAGTAGTGAGGGTTTTCGGGGAGAAGATGCCGTGTACATGCCGTTTGGAACAGCAATTGCTAACGAAGTCGGCCCGAATGGAAAGATGTGGTGCAGCAGTATGGGTGGTCCAGGTTTTCAAGGCATTTTAGATTCTGAATGTGTCTGGGTGCAATTTTGGTTTGAAGTGAATTCAGCTTCGGATCGCGCCAGCTTGAAAGATTATCTCAATAATTATCTGGCGGAACAGAAAAAACTAGGACGATTCCCGCGACCAGAGCCAGCGCAGCTTTTTAATGTGATGGAATGGATGAGTTACCTGCATATTGTTCGTGATGACAGTAAGTTGTCCGCATGGTTAGCATTTGGATTCTTGCTTCTTTGTTTAGTGAATACCAGCGGCCTATTGTTAGCGAAATTTTCTAGCCGCTCTGCCGAGGTTGGCGTACGGCGCGCGCTAGGAGCCAGTCGCAAAGAAATTTTTCAACAGTTTTTGATTGAAACTGGCGTGGTTGGGCTTGCCGGAGGTCTCATTGGACTAGGACTCAGTTTTGCCGGGCTCTGGTTAATCGCCCAGCAGTCCAGCGAAATGGCAGTCTTGGCAAAATTAGACGGCACCATGTTGGGCGTCACTTTTATGTTGGCGGTCAGTGCCAGTATGTTGGCCGGACTCTTGCCCACGTGGCGCGCTTGCCAAGTTACGCCAGCCATTCAATTGAAGTCACAGTAAAGCAGAGAAGGAAAACATCATGCAACTCCGTCCTATCTTATCGGCTTTGTTTAGAAATAAGACCGCGCCTTTGTTGGTTGCCCTGCAAGTGGCAATTAGTTTAGCCATACTTTGTAACGCGCTTTATATTGTGAATTTGCGTTTGGCAGCAGCAGTGCGGCCCAGCGGCATGAGCGAAGAGCAAAACATGCTTAGAGTGAGCTACTTTCCCTTAGAAAAGAAAACCGCAGAAGAAAGTCGCGACTTAAAAAATCGGCAAAAAGAATTGTTGCAGGCATTACCCGGTGTGGCTTCGGTCGCTGTGACGAATCAGTTGCCATTTGCTAACTCCGATAGCCGAACTAGTATTGCAAAAGACCGTAAACAAGTGGAACCGACCACGCATGCTAGCACCTACGAATCACCGGACTCTTTGATCAAAACCTTTGGTGCTCGGTTACTAGAAGGCCGTGATTTTAATGACAGTGATGTGGTTGAGGTTGATCCTAAAACCGACTCGAATAAGCATGCGAAAGTAGTGATTGTTAGCCAAGCTCTAGCAAAATTGATGTATCCAGATAGTGCTAGCGCAGTTGGGAAACCACTATTTTTTGGTACAGGCGATGCGGACGAGGCACAAATTATTGGCGTGATTGAAACCCTGATCACACCTTCAGCGGAGAATGCGATCGAATCATCCTACACAATTATTTCGCCAATTAGAAATTTGGGACGTTGGACAAATTTTGCAATTCGTACTGAAGCTGGACAGCGTGATCGCGTCTTAGCAAGTGTTGAAGATCAACTTAAAAAAGCATCACCAGGCTTTGCTACTATAAAAATTGAGGTCATTGAAAAGGATAGAACCCGTCGCTATCAAGCAGACAAAGCACTCGCCTGGATGTTGATCGCCGTATGCGTATTGCTACTGTTGGTGACGGCCAGTGGCATTGTCGGCATGAGTACCCTGTGGGTCACACAAAGAACCAAGCAAATCGGTGTTCGGCGGGCGCTGGGTGCGCGAAAAATTGATGTGTTAACTTATTTCGTTACGGAGAATCTCATCATCACTAGTGGCGGGATTGTGTTTGGTTTGCTCTTTGCTTTGGGTGTGAATCAACTCTTGGTGAGCCAATTTGAGTTATCGAGATTACCCCTCAGCTACTTGTTTGTCGCACCGCTGATTTTCTGGTTATTGGGCATTGCTGCGGTATTTGCCCCCGCTTGGCGTGCTGCGAATACGTCACCTTCCATCGCCACGCGGGGCGCCTAGGGAGTGTGCTTCGCTAACTCTTAAAACGAAGTTGCGAATTTTTGGAATAGGTATTTCCATGCCACTCATCATCTTTCTCGCACTTTTACTGACAAATTGCTCAAGAGAGGAGAAGTTCGATTTTTCTCTTCGCGTTGAAGCACCAAGTGCAGTAAGGATAGGCTATGCTTCTACGCAAACTTCAAGCGAAGACCATCAATGCCCACTGTTTTAATTATTGACGACAATCCCTCTATCGCCATTGCGCTTGAAGTGATGTTGTCCCTGCATGAAATTGCGACCATCAAGGCGGATAATCCTGAGCGAGGTTTGTGCTTGTTGGCGCAACATTCGGTGGATTTGGTCATCCAAGACATGAACTTTAGCGCGGACACCACTTCTGGTGCAGAAGGGAAAGTCCTATTCAAGCAAATACGTGATCACTACCCCGATCTGCCCATTATTTTACTTACGGCATGGACGCATTTAGACGCCGCAGTTGATTTGGTGAAGGCGGGCGCGGCAGATTATTTAGCCAAGCCTTGGAACGACCAACGATTAGTCGCATCCGTGCAAAACTTGATTGAGCTAGGGCAGGCAAATCGTAGCCTAATGGCGCGTCGGCAGCGCGAATTGCAACAGAGAGTCTCGTTACAGTCGCAATACAATTTATGCGGCGTGGTGTGGCGCGATAGTGCAACGGAGCGCGTTATTACCATGGCTTGTCAGGTTGCTCGCTCCGATGTTTCAGTAATGATTACCGGACCAAATGGCGCGGGTAAAGAGCGCATAGCGGAAATTATTCAAGCGAATTCTCTGGTCAAGAATGGATCCTTCGTGGTGCTCAATTGTGGCGCATTACCTGCAGAATTGATTGAAGCGGAATTGTTTGGTGCAGAGGCGGGCGCGTATACAGGGGCAACGCGCGCTCGCGAAGGCAAATTTGAAGCGGCAAACGGCGGTACTTTATTTCTCGATGAAATTGGTAATTTACCGCTGGCAGGGCAAATGAAGCTTTTGCGTGTGTTAGAAACCGGACGTTTCACGCGCCTAGGCTCGAATAAAGAAATGCAGGCGAAAGTGAGAATTATCAGCGCGACCAATGCTGATCTTCCAGGGTTGATACGGGCAGGTCAATTTCGCGAAGACCTGTACTATCGCCTCAATGTGATTGAATTAAACTTACCGCCGCTAGTCGAGCGTCCTGATGATATCTTGCCGCTCGCGCTGCATTTTCTTGCTGACCAACGCGAACTCGATGCCAGTGCGCAGGAGGGGCTATTGCACTATCATTGGCCGGGCAATGTGCGTGAATTGAAAAATATGATGCAGCGCGCCAGCTTGCTCGCGCAGAGTGTGCGCATCAGTTTGTCTGATCTTGGCTTACCAGGTATCGAGCGAGGTGGTGTACGTGAGGTGCGCAATGCGCCCAATGAGCCTGACCGCGCAGCGATAGAAACGGCGTTAAAAGAGGCAAAAGGTGTGATCGCGCAAGCGGCGGCCGACCTTGGTTTGAGCAGACAAGCACTGTACCGGCGCATGGATAAGTTCGGCTTGCCACGATCGCGTGAAACATAAGAGGTTGCTGAGTCTAGCCGTTTAACGAGTACATTTTGGAAGGGGTCGGAACTTGATCATGCCGCGCAAGCCATCATGCGACTGACGCTTTTTTTTCGCTTATTTATCCCTCTTGCACTGATTATGCTACTGGGATTGTTGGCATTTTCCGCCTTAAATCACTTCTTTCCACAGCAAAGCGTGTTTAGTTTGATGGGCGTTGCTATTGCGACGCTACTTCTTTGCGCCATGCGTTTGCGCGCCGATTTACAAGACATGCTCACGATGTTCCGCACGCTGGCTGGTACGGTACTCAGTTATCGTGATGGCGATTTTTCGTTCGGTTTGCATTGGCGTCGCAATGACGAAATCGCTGATTTGGTAGAGACACACAATGAATTAGGCCGCGTTTTACGCGAACAACGACTGGACTTGGTGCAACGCGAACTTTTGCTCGACACGATGCTGCAAAACACACCTGTGGCGATGATTTTGGTGGCGGAGAACGCGAGTATCGTGTTTGCGAATATCGCCGCGCGGCAGCTACTTAACCAAGGTCGCAAGTTGGAAGGTTTTAGTTTGACCTACCTACAAGAAAATGTGTCACCTGCCTTACGCGATGCACTTTCCAGCGGTGCTGACGGTTTGTTTTCTGCAAGCTCTAAACACACCAGCAACAGCAACACTGCAGACGGGACGTCTGATGTCAACGAAGACGAAGAGGAAATTTATCACCTATCGCGGCGACATTTTAGTTTGAACGGCCGCCGCCATGAGTTACTTTTGTTGCGTCATTTAACGACCGAGTTACGCCGGCAAGAAGTGCAAACTTGGAAAAAAGTCATCCGTGTAATTAGCCACGAATTGAATAACTCACTCGCGCCAGTCGCCTCCTTGGCTGTGTCAGGTGCCGAACTTCTACGGCGCGGCAATGTGGAACGCTTACCTGAGATTTTTAGCACGATAGAAGAGCGCAGCCGCCATTTAGAAGAATTTATTGCAGGGTATGCACGTTTTGCAAAGCTACCCCAACCAAATCGTCAGCACTTGGCGTGGGGTGGTTTCATTTCGCGCTTGCAATCGCAAATGTCGTTTCAATTGATCGATGATGAGCATGCGCTTACTGGCTTTTTTGACCCCGCGCAAATGGAGCAAGCGCTGCTTAATTTGCTTAAAAATGCGCATGAGTCTGGCTCGTCGCCACAAGATATACATTTGGCGGTGCGTCGTATGCATCAAGCGATACGCATTGATGTCAGTGACCACGGCGGCGGTATGAATGAGCAAATTATGGCGCAAGCCTTGGTGCCGTTCTATTCAACAAAACGCAGCGGGACGGGATTGGGCTTGGCGCTCAGTCGCGAAATTATCGAAGCGCACGGTGGCCGTATTTTGCTCACGAACTTGGAGCGTGGCGGCACCGTGATTGGTTTAACGGTGAGCTTGATTTTGCCAGATTGATTACATCAAACTTGGATGATTGATTGGCTTGTTTTTTTATGAGCTGAGATTTTCAAGTATGCTGGCACTTTTGTTTGCAATGGACAGAACATGGGAAATCGACTTTCAAAAATAGCCACGCGCACAGGCGATGCGGGCACTACTGGCTTGGGCGATGGTAGTCGGGTTGATAAAGATGCCTTGCGCGTGCATGCGATGGGCGACGTTGATGAACTTAACTCCCACATAGGGGTTTTACTTTGCGAAACCCTGCCGCCGCAAATGACGCAAGAACTGATCTCGATCCAACATGATCTGTTTGATATGGGCGGTGAACTTTGCATCCCCGGTTACACCATGATTACGGACGCGCAAGTCGAACGCTTGGACGCGTTGCTGGCAAAGTACAACGCCGATTTACCCGCCTTGCGTGATTTTATTTTGCCAGGCGGCTCGCGCGCCGCCGCGATTGCCCATGTGTGCCGCACCGTGTGCCGCCGCGCTGAACGGGCCATTGTGAGTGTGGGAAAAAGCGAAACCATCAACGACGCGCCAAGGCAGTATATGAATCGCTTGTCTGACTTAATGTTTGTGTTATCGCGCGTGTTAAATCGTTTCGCGGGCGGAACAGATGTTTGTTGGGAGAAGGAGCGCCAGCGCTAACGCGTTCCTTACCTCAAGCGCACTTTGTGTATTCATGAAGGGTCGTGGCAAGTCGCTCTTGTGCGCTTGAACGTTGACCTATTCGCCCCGTTCACTTCGAAGCGGGAGCATAGCTCTCAATAAAGAGACACCCATGCGCTAAGGAAGTGCATCGGCGGAGAAGCGCAAGGATTTATTCTTCGCATGGTTTTTTTGCTTAGCACTTTCGTGCATTCTTCAAACACGAAAGCATCGACATTTAACCTAAATATCACCATAAGTTAATATACTCCTTAGATTTTATTTTTTTCTATGCCATTTGCGCATGTATTTAAAGCGAATAAAGAAAATACATGGGTAGGTATATTCTATTTAAGAATATCGCAAAGCCAATCCCCGTTTGCGAAGTGCGCGCTTGCCTTGTCATAGTGAGGTCATAAAAACACGCTAAGTTGTAAGCTTGATCTCAAGTAAGATGGCTTACTTAATTGGTGCCGCCAAAAAAAAGATATCAACACAGCGCGTTGTTGCGTCGCGGTTTTTTTGAGCCAGTTTATCGTGCAGTTGAAATGACAAATTCCCGATCTACCCAGATCGCTTTTTATTCCAAGTGAAGTGCCATGACAAAATCATTAGAAAATCGAGTTTATAAACGCGTGCAATTTTTTATGGTGCCTGCGACCGAACATGAAGTGCGCCCAGTGTGGGTCTTCAATTCAAAGAACCCAGGAAAATCTTTAGCAGGGCTAGTGGTGAATATGAGCGAAAGCGGTATTCAAGTGCTGACGGACGCTGAAGAAGTGCCACAAAACACGCGTTATCGTTTGTCGTTCTTAGTCGATGAACAAGCGGGTATCGTCGATGTGCCAGATACCATCGTGCAGTGGGTGTGGTCGGAATCTGGCAACGGCTTATTTACCCGTTCGGGTTTCAGCTTCATTGATGAATTGACGGCAGATGTGAAGCGATTGTTCGATCTGGTAACTAGCGGTGCGCAGGTTTATCTGCGTTGTGCAATCGAAGCAATCGACATCGATGAGCAGCAACGCTTAAGTGCTTAGGCTATTACGTTCCATCTGTATTGCTGCCACCTGCTTTACGCTTACCCAACACCTTTACCCAATAACGCTGAGTTTTGCTTTCTCCGTCGGCGCTTGCAAAAAGCGTTGACGAATAGAGGCTTCAATACCGGCAGCATCTAAACCGCATTGGCTTAAAAGTAGCGCGGGGTCGCCATGGTCAATAAATTGGTCTGGCAGTCCCAACATAAGAGGCGCTTGGCTGATGCCTTCAGCCGCTAAGGCTTCCGCGATGGCCGAACCCGCACCGCCCATGATGCAACCCTCTTCTATCGTTACCAGCATCGAGTGACTTGCCGCGATGCGTTTGATCATGGCAAGATCAAGCGGTTTCACAAAGCGCATATTGATCACCGTTGCGTTGAGTTTTTCTGCCGCTTTCAGGCTAGGCTGCACCATCGAACCAAATGCGAAAATAGCGATGCCTTCGCCCGCACGTTTTTCCTCCGCGACGCCAATGGGCAGGGCAGTAAGATTCTTTTCCACCACAGCGCCAATGCCTGCCCCACGCGGATAACGCACTGCCGCAGGTCCGTTGTATTGGTAGGCAGTGGTGAGCATTTGGCGACATTCATTCTCGTCAGACGCGGCCATCACCAGCATGTTTGGTATGCAGCGCAAGTAGGCTAAGTCGTAATTTCCCGCGTGCGTTGCGCCATCCGCGCCCACTAAACCAGCGCGGTCTAACGCGAAAGTGACGTCCAAATTTTGCAAGGCAACATCGTGAATCAATTGATCGTAGGCGCGTTGCAAGAATGTCGAGTAGATTGCGACCACGGGTTTTAGTCCCTCGCAAGCCAGTCCTGCGGCGAAGGTCACCGAATGTTGCTCTGCGATGCCGACATCAAAGTAACGTTGTGCAAAACGCTGTTCAAATTCCACCATACCGGAACCTTCGCGCATTGCTGGCGTGATGCCCATCAAACGAGAATCAGCTTCTGCCATATCGCACAGCCATTGACCGAAGACTTGGGTATAGGTTTGTTTTGCAGGAGCACTGGCAGGCTTGATGCCTTCTGCGGGATTAAATTTGCCTGGGCCGTGATACAAAATTGGGTCTGCTTCGGCTAATTTATA
>JAIETO010000295.1 GCA_019745005.1 Burkholderiaceae bacterium | reverse complement strand
TGGCGCAGGAAAAAGGCCGCTTTCCCCTCTTCGATAGCAAAAAATATCTTGCTGGCCCCTTCGCGCTACGCCTACCCAAATCGCTACGCACGCAAATCGCCAAGCACGGCTTGCGCAACTCTCACTTACTCTCGATTGCGCCCACCGGCACCATCACACTTGCCTTTGCCGACAACGCCTCTAACGGTATTGAACCGGCATTTTCTTGGGTTTATCAACGTAAGAAGCGTACCGCTGATGGCAGCACAAAAACCTATGAAGTGGCCGACCATGCGTGGCGGCTTTACCGTGAAATGGGTAACGATGTCTCGGATGACCAACGCCTGCCTGCAGCGTTCGTCACTGCGCTCAACATGTCCGCAAACGACCATATGCAAATGCTCAAAGTTGTGCAGCCCTTTATTGATTCATCGATTTCAAAAACCGTGAATGTGCCGGAAGATTATCCGTATGAAGACTTCCAAGATTTGTACTTAGACGCATGGCGCGCTGGGCTGAAGGGTTTAGCCACCTATCGCCCCAATCAAGTGTTAGGCAGCGTCTTGTCAGTCGGCACCAGCACCAACCCTGCAGCGCCAACGCAGCCGGTCGCGAACGATGATCTGCTACGTAAGCAGTTTGATGGTCGCCCTTTTGGTGATTTGGAATCCGTCACCTCCAAAGTGCAGTACATGACTTATGAAGGTAAAAAAACCGTCTACTTAACTGTCAGCTTCATTCACATACAAGGCATGGTCAATGGCGAGCTCGTCACGATAGAACGCCCCTTTGAATTTTTTATGCCTGCAGGGCAAAAAAACGATGGACAACAGTGGATATCAGCCAGCATGCGCTTACTTTCCATGGCAGCGCGCTCAGGCGGCTCTATCGCAAAGGCCTTGGCTGACATGCGCGAAGTGGTGTGGGATAAAGGCGCGGTACGCTGCGGCATGCTGACAAAAGTCGACGGTTCGCAAGCCCCTCTTTTCCACGAATCTGAAGTCGCCGCCATTGGATATTCGCTACAAAGAATTTTGATGAAACGCGGATTTTTAGATGCCTCGGGCAATCAAATTCCACTCGCTGTGTTGGCGGAAAAATATAAAAACAAAAGCTTTGCCTATGGCATGGACGACTTAGCCTACGACAACGAAAGCGCCCCCGTGATACCAGACGCCACAGGCAAAAAATGCCCCGATTGTGGCGCGTATGCTTTGCAAAAAATAGATGGCTGTAGCCGCTGCGTTTCTTGTGGGTACATTGGCGCTTGTGGGTGATTTTTGGTACACAGCATTGCCTAACAATGCCTCCGATTACACTGCGTTAATCGGAGCTACGCGGACTTATACCTCTATATGTATTTTTCATTTACGATTGATAGATAAGCGCAAGGCCGTGTATTTTTATTGAAAATACGGGAGTATGTGGTTTACACGATTAAAAAGTGGCATGACAAGACCATCGCTTTCCGCACGCTATCGCATCTGCCCTACCTCCGATTACGCTTACGCTAATCGGAGCTACGCGGACAATTCGGTATTTTTTAAAATGGATATGTCAGATGCCTAGAGCGAGATCGAAATAGAAATTTACTTTTCGAAGTGGCTTTTCACAGTGTAGCTAATGCGTGCATTATCGGACCAGTTCTTGTCACCTAGTTTCAACAGATTTGATTGTGCTGCCTGTTGTACTAATTGACGATCCCCGTCCTCAATGGTCACGGTATCATAGGGTCCAACAGGAGGATCAATCTTTGTGACTTCTAGCCTTTTACAAACGCCGAGACCAAATAGGCTTGCAGCCGAAACAGCCGCTCGGAATTTAAATCCTTCCTCCTTTGCCATTTCCATTTGTGCAGCGCAGGCCAATCGCAGGTCGCCCATTCGTCGGACGCCATCCGGCAATCCAGGTGATCGCACCTGCAAGTTAGGGTGATTGAATTCGCCTGTAGGAAAATTTCGGTTCACGACGATCATTGCATCGCTATCGGACGATTCAGCATCAGGCACTAGCAAGAACGCCGTGTTAGATAACATCGGCAAGATGATGCGCTTGTCGGCGCGTACAATTTCGACACGATTGTTGTCCTGTGTTGGGTCTACCTTTGGCAGGCTGAATGCCAGTATTGCGCCGGGCGCCTGTGTCGCCGCGTGCTCGTCGAAAAATTTTTGGGCTGTTTGTAACAGTTGGTATCGCCAAGCCATTGGCTGTGCGGTAGGTTGGCTATCGCCGGCGAGAGCACTATTCGCGATGGACATGAGAATGATAAAGATACGAAAGCGCATATATTTGCCTCAATGTTTATGGAATGCGGAACAGTAGCATCTTGGTATCTGGATCAGCTCAACTTTACGACGAACTGTTGAAATCGTGGATTGAGCCGTCGAGAAATGCAGTCTTTTATCACTTTCAGTCCGCGTAGCTCCGATTAACGCAGTGTAATCGGAGGCATTGCAAAGCAATGCTGTGATGGTATTCACGCAGCTTTCAACTCCCATAGATGCGAGTTAAGAAGCAACATGAAGAAATAATATTTCTTCACGCTTATCACTCTCTACTCAGACGCACTTTTCTCCGCAATCCCAAAAAATTTCTTAATTTTTTTATTCGCAAAAATAAGCGCAGCGCCGCAAATTGCCGACAAAATTGCGAAATACAATTTGTCGATGGCGGCCCAAGTTTTTTGAACTAGTTCCCAAAAACCGTTTTGAATTTGTGGGCCGATGTTGACCTTCACGGTGACCTCGGCGTCTTGCACCACAATGGCCTGCGGTGTGCCGCTGCAGTCGTCAGATTTATACAGTTCCACCGACGCACTGACTTTAAACTTCCCTAATTTTTTAGGGCGTAATGCAAACGACACTTCTGAACCAGAATCCGCCAACTCAGTGCAATCTTTGCCAATGAGTTGGGGTTCAAATTCAAATGCAATGGGTACGACTTTGGCGGACTTTTTGTCACTATCGCGCACGAATTCTTTTCTTGTCTCGCTTTTGCCTTTTTCCGCATCGGCGAGTTGACTTGCTAAGCCCACCCACACTTGCAACATACCGGCGCTGCCGATGAACATTTCATTATCGGCTTTGACGCGGGCGACATAGCCTTGGCTCAATGTTTTTTCGTTCGCTGTCTCACCAGCGACAGGCACACTGGTCGGTTCCGGAAGATCTGCCGCTGCGGTAAGGGGTATTTTCGATTCGCTGCGCGCCTTGTGGGGAGATCGGGGAATCGTTGCCGGTTGAGTGGTACTCGTTTCTTTAGGCACTTGCACAGTGCTTATAACTTGTTCTGGTCGGTTCGGTGGTGGAGGTGATGGCAGCGCAGTTGCTGGCCTTGCTTTTACAAAACTTGGCTGTGTTACTGTGGTAGTCGACTTGGCGTCTACATCGATGGTATTCGTTGGCGGCGCGAGGTTACTGCATGCAGAAAGCCCGCAAACTAAGCAAGACAGAAAACCGTAGAGAAAAATCGATTTCATACGCATCATGGGTGTTTAGTTTCGTATGGGAAAATCTCCAAGAGAGCAGATTTAATTTTCCCTGAGTCTACGACCAGCTTAAACTTTCTGCAACGAGATTCGCCTTATTCCATTTCTAAAGCTATCGTGTCGTTGTTGCCTTCACCTTGCCGTGCTACAGCACTGTCTGCGGCTCGTTGCCTGGAAACAATTCACAATTGATTTGGAAATGGAATTCATTTCGCTGCGCCAAGTGAAGGTGAACTTACGCATAATTACGTTGGCTAGGCGTGAAGCCGCAGACGGTAGAACTTGTATCGTAAAGCGACGCAACAACGCCAACGCCCGCTTTGCGTAAATCCTATGAATATGAAAAATTTTCTCCAAGAGAAATTTCACAAGTAAAATTGGCGCGCACCAAACAGACGGTAATCAGACGCAACGTCATCATCAAATAAAGGCAAACCACGATGCAAACAAGACCCTTAGGCAATTCTGGACTCGACGTAACACCTCTGGGTTTTGGTGCGATGCATATCAATGATGAACGCGTCAGCGAAGACGAAGCCGCATATCTTCTGAATGCGGTGCTGGATCTTGGTGTAAATTTGATCGATACGGCACGCGGCTACGGCCTTTCTGAACAGCGCATTGGTCAGCACTTACAACATAGACGTTCGGAGTTTTTGCTTTCTACCAAAGTTGGTTACGGCATTGCTGGTGTGCCCGATTGGACTTATGACTGCATTATCGCTGGCGTTGAGGCTGCACTTGTACGCATGCGCTGCAGCCACATCGATATCGTACATTTACATTCATGCCGCCTGACTATTCTCGAGCAAGGTGATGTGATTAGAGCCTTAGAAGCATGCGTGACGAGCGGGAAAATTCGTGCGGCGGCGTATTCAGGTGACAATGCTGAAGTGGATTTTGCGATTGAATGTGGTCAATTCAGTGTGATTCAAAGTTCTGTCAGCGTATGCGATCAGATCAATTTCGTGCAGCGCATTCCTGCGATGCAAGCGAAAGGAATTGGTCTAATTGCGAAACGCCCTATTGCTGGTGCCGTATGGCGACGGTCAGAACGGCCTAATAACGACGCTGAGGGTGCTTATTGGGACCGCTGGCAGGAAATGCGCTTGGCAGATGCACTCGCCGACATCTCGCAGCTCAACCCGACCGAAATTGCACTGCGTTTTACAGCACACGCTCCGGGTGTTGCAACATGCATCGTTGGCACGAGCAAGTTAGATCACTTTGAACAAAATTTGCAATTGGTAGAAAATGGTCCCTTGCCGCAGGAAATCGCGGACCTCATTCGGGCAAAATTTTTGCGGCACGGGGCACATTGGGCTGGCTTTATCTAAGCCAGCATTTCAATAAGCTGCAAGCCAAAGAAATACACAGCCCATGGCAAGCACGAACGCGTTACCAAATTATGTTTACAAAGCGCGTAAAGCTTTGAGTTGATCCTCCGCCTCAGCCTTTTGCTTTTTCCTCAGTTCAGGGCGAGACGCGAGCGCCTTCTCGAAAGCGGCAATGGCTTTCGCTTTATCGTTCAAGCCTCGCTGACATTGTCCTAAACGAAAATAGGCGTAAGCACTGGCTTCCGTCGCAATCGCTTTATCGAAATACATCACGGCTTCTTTAAATTTTCCTTGCTCTTGCAAAAGTTTTCCGAAGCCGTAATTACCCGCAGAACTTTCAGGAAAACGTTGATTCAACTCTCGAAACAATCGTTCCGCATCCATGTATTTTTTTTCTTTGATATACGCATGACCAAGGTTGCTGAGCACGCCACGCTGCATGTCACTCAGTACCTCGTTGCCATCGACAATCACTGCCAACGCGGCCGCCTCTGCCCGAGCGAATTTCTCATCGCTCAAATCAATCGTCGCTTGCAGCAATGCGCCAGCAGCAGGACTCACTTTATTTGTCTCTACTACTAAACTCTGTGCTTTGCCCTTACCGCCACCCACAAAACCGGGCGCTTGCAAGTAATACTGCAGCAAAGACGAGCGGGCTTGGTAGTTCTTCGGGTCCAGCTCCACGGCTTTAATAAACGCATCGCGAATTTTTCCTGCATAACCCATCGCGGAAACGATACCGCCGATCTGCGCTTTCGTGCCCAATACGTTTCCCAAAGCTTCAAAACATTCGGAACGCTGCGGATGTGCCGCAATACATTGTTCGGCAAATTTACTACCTTCGTCTAAACGTTCCTCTTTACCTTCGGTAATAATCAACTCCGCCTTGGCGATGAGCGCATCAGCATTATTTGGGTCTGCCGTCAATTTGGCGGTAATGGCGCGTTCAATCTCTGCATATTTTTTCGCCTTAAACAGCGGCGAATACTCGTGCGCATAAGCTGGCAAACCTATCAAGAGCACGCCACTCAAAGCAGCAAGCATTGCGTAGCGGGGTAGTGCTGTTCGATTTGGGGAAAATTTTTGCATAGGGTTTGGACTCGTTAGATGAAGTGAAGACTAGGTTTTATCTTGTCGCACGATTAGTTTCTTTACGATTGGAAACGGCCAGCAATGGCACCGTTTAGTCGTCACTTTATAACGAAGTCACAATCCAACCGGATGACATACCACATCAATTTAATCATCAAATGATCCGAAATGATCGCCAATCCAGCCTTGATTCAAAGTTAGCCACACGACACCAATTACATCAACGATGTTTGTATAAAGCGCAGGCGCTCGCTTATTTTGATGCCAATCGCTTGCGGGCTAAACTCCTCACGCATGGTACGAGCCGCATTCGTGCTTAATTTCTTGCGCAATTCCGCATCATTTACGATTTGACCAATCCACCACGCGGCATGCTCTACATCCGGCTCCGCCCAAATTTGCCCCGCTTGATAAACCCCGACATTGCTAACAATTTCCGTTAACCGGTAATCCACAGGACAGCTATTATTTGGTCGCATAAACTCAGTGTTACCTGACCAGTTGGTAGCGATGACAGGCTTCCCTAAAAACATGGCTTCTGCAGGGCCCAATCCAAAACCTTCAGAACGATGCAGCGAAATCAAACTATCGCAACACGCGACCAAGTCATACACCTCTTGCCTAGATAAGGTCTTGTTGAGCCAGATAATATCGCTTCGACCTTCAATGGATGCACGCAAAGCGGCGACGTCTTTCTCATGAAATTGCGCATTCTGTGTTTTGATGACCAAGGTCGCATCTACGCCATATTTTTTGCGCGCTAAATCAAATGCTGTTAATGCGGCTTGGGGGTTCTTCCGTTCTTGGTAGGACGAGAAGTCATACATCATCAGGAACACAAATCGAGCTTCAGGCAAACCAAAATTCGCTCGTTTTAGGTCATGAGAAATCTCTATTTTTATTGCGTGCGGAATCTTAATAACTGGAATTGGCGAGGATTTTGCAATCGCATCCTGCACAAAGCTAGTTGGCACCCAAATCTCATTTAAGCGGTTGAATCCACTCAAATGCGCTTCATTCATTTTAGGCAGTTCCCAATGCCAATACCCCACGTTGTAGCGTGCAAAAATATGGCTTGGAAAGTGCATTTCCGCGGCTGGCATTTGGTCGGCGTTAATATGAAAAACATTCACCTCGTGCAAGGACTCAGTAACGATGCGTTGTTCGAGGCTATCGTCTTTCACGCGACTAGAATTATTCACGTTGAAATCGATAATTGCATGCGATATTTCGTTGGCATCAAGTGCATGCGCGAACTGTCGTATTGATTGCCCAAGGCCATGCTCTGATCGTGCATAACCTATCGCATTCACGCCCGGAAGAGTGACTGGCGCACGTGGAGAAAATACTTCATCTGGATTTGCCGCACTAAAGATCAACTTCTCGCCGATCATTACTGATGCGATTTGTATAGAAAGCTTTCGACTGTCGCTACTACTACCAATTTCACTCGGTACAAAAACGGCGCTCGCCATTAAAGAAAGTACGGCGGGAACGTTGGTGGGAGGGGCAGCGAGTTCGATATCCAACTCAAAGTCACCGTTGATAATTTCAAATGAACCTTGGAATTGATCATTGATGGTCACCGTCAAACAAAAAGGAGCATTCGTTCCCGCCTTGCGATGCATATATTCGTTGTGATGGCCTCGTATCCGCAGCTTCGTACTATCGATTTGATTAAGAACAAACCTAGCCTCTTCACCCATCCAAAGTTGCGTATTTCCATCCTCTCTATAAATTCCGAAATTAGTTCCAAAAATACGGCGTCTTGGGCTTTGAAGCGTTTCCTGCGAGCTGATCTCCTCGCCCATGTATGATGCTCCGTGCTTCTGAATACTAGGCAATGGCGTGCTGATAGCTCTTACAGTCGCTTGCCTGTCTGATCGTCGAAATTGTGCGAAACCAACACGAAGGAAATCTCCAATTCCTTTAATCTGCGCATATTGCTCCAAGCGCGCTGGACCAATTAAACCACCCGTCGCTCTTTTGTGTAAAAAGATAAGCAGCCGCCCCATCCAAGAAATGTTTGGATTGAGTTGATGCCAGGCTTCCTTTCCTTTTCCGTTTCGCGGCGTTGTGGTTGTCGCTTGCGCCGAAACAACGAATGCCTGTGGTACTGCATATTCATTCGCACCTATCTTTAAAAACCACTTTATGTACGGTGTGCGATGAACGCCAAACGGATCGGGGAATCCAGATCGAATAGGGAGCCATTGCTGCCAAAGCGCGTGCATGATCAACGGCATTCCGTGAATTACCCCGTTCACAAAGACGTCGCTATGCTTAAATGGGTTCTCCCCTGCTAACGTTTGTAGTTCAATATTCTTTCTATACAAGGCGCGAATGGAATTCGGAATCGGTACGCCGTCATCAAACACGCCAAACGCATAGCTCAATTTTCGCTTCTCAGCATGACCATGGCGTATCAAGTGACTGGTATACGTCAACGCTAACTCGCGCGCGGCGCCAATGTTTTCGATTGTGAATCGATTTTGATGTTTGGAGAAAGGATTCGGATCAAGCGGGTTAAAACCACTAAAGTGGAAGAAACTTAACGGGCGGCCACCAGCAAACCAATTTCCATTCACTTGAGAAACGGGGCGATGTATCAGGTTCCAGTATGCGACGTTGTAGCCCAAATCTCGCAGTATTGAAAAACCACCGAACATGCCTGGCGCAAGATCAACCCATTTTTGATCAGTAAAAATTCCATTTTCTTGATCTGATGCAGCGCCAAACTCCAATTTTTCCTGCCACCATTTGATAAAAGAATCAGATGCTTGTTGGTTTCCGAGCGCTAGGAATCCTAAGTTATAGGCACCCACTCTCATGATCTCAAATTCACTTGGACGCAAATCATCGATAATAGGTGCGGTTAAGTGCGGCGTGACAACGGCGGCCGCGCCTTCATCCAAAAGACGTTCGACTTCTACTAAACGGCTGACGACCAAAATATCCGGATCAAGATATACAATTCGCTCGTACCCTTTTTCACGTAAGTGGGCGAACATCCAAGGTTTCGCAGCCGTATTCATTTCCATAATGTCATACCGAAAGAGAAATTTCGGCAAGTCAGGTAGTGGAAGTTCCTCAACTAAAGTCGTTGAAAAAAGCTCGCCGCCCAAAGACTGTGGATCATTAAGCCGATCAACCAAAAGTACATGACGCTCCCACTCTGGATGAATTGCTGCCAACGACTCCATTAAAGTGTGGGCAAACGCACCATAATTGCGAGAAATGATTGTAAATACAGCTGTTTTAGTAGCCATCAACTTACCTTAAACGTAATAAAAATTTTCGCAATCATACCTGAGATGACAAAGGCCTTTCTTGGCTTGTTTCATAAACGATGGTGTATTTCGGTTCAACTTGCATGTATTAATCATCAATATTTCCCATGAAAATCACGGTCCTCTTTCCCACCAGCACTGAAGCAAGCCAATTTCACCGCGATGACGTAACAAGCATCATCTCTGGCGTGGGCTTGACCGCAACAAGTTTGAGCACTATTTACGCAATTCAAAGAGCGGCGCCAGATGTTTTGATCCTTGCTGGCATAGCAGGAAAATTTTTTCACAACGACTTAAAAATTAACGACGTGGTTCTGGTCGAGAGTGAGCTTGAGGGAGACTTTGGCTTTTTTACGAAGACCGGATTCGTTCATATGGCTCACCTGCCAATAGATATGGATTTTGAGCGCAGACATACTCTGATTTGCCCTCATATTCCGCAAGGTCTGCCTTTTCCTCTGGTGCGAGGCATGTCGGTGAACGCCGCCATTGCACCTTTTGTCGATACGCGCGAAGCAGATATTGAGAACATGGAAGGTGCCGCTTTTTTTTACACATGCCTGAAAGAAAATCAAAAATTCTTGCAGTTACGTGCAATTTCTAATCTCGTGAGCTTGGATGATACTGACTGGAATATGGAGCAATCTGTCGCCGCTTTGACAAAAGGATTGCACCAACTCATCGACTATTTGCAAACTCAAGCTGCTAAAAAATAAGCCCGCACAATGCGGGCTTTGAGAAACGCAATTGATATAAACGCGCGAATTAGTGCGCCAGCAGCGCATTGACTTCGGCCAAGTCGTCTTCTTTCAAAATCCCCGCTGCCGACTTCAAACGCAAGCCGGCCATGATGGTATCAAAACGCGCCTTAGCGAGATTTTGGTAAGTGGTGGAGAGTTGTTGCTGTGCGTTGAGTACATCGATGTTAATCCGCACGCCAACTTGGTAGCCTAATTTATTTGACGCCAAAGCAGATTTACTAGAGATCTCTGCAGCCTCATAGGCTTTGATTTGCTCTAGACCGCTCACGACACCGATATAAGATTGGCGCGCTCCTTGCGCGGCGTTGCGTCGGGTTGTTTCTAAATCATTTCTTGCTTTGTCTTCCAAGGCAATAGCTTCACGCACGCGACTTGTCACCGCGAAGCCGTTGAAAATTGGAATACTCCATTGCAAACCAACCGATGTGGGCTTTACCGTGCCCGTACCTGTCGTGATTTGACCGCCGGTTGTTCCGCTTGTCAGGGTGCGACCATTTGATGCCACTAAATCGAGCGTCGGATAATGGCCAGCGCGGGTGCGAGCAATTTCATGCTTAGCGATTTCCAATTGCACTTGTGAAGCGACGACGCCAAAATTTTGTTTTTCGGCTGAACTTACCCATTCAGCGATGCGCGCAGGTTGTGGTGCTTGTACCTGTACGCCATCGCGCAGGGGCACAAGGTCGCCGGGAACTTTGCCAATAATCTGCTGCAATGCCGCGCGTTTAACTTCCAAATCGCCTTGTCCGGCAAATTCTTGTGCGACCACGAGGTCATAACGGGCCTGTGCTTCATGCGTGTCTGTAATGGTTGATGTACCGACTTCGAAATTGCGTTTTGCCGACGCTAATTGCTCCGCAATTGCGGTCTTTTGCGTTTGCAAAGTACGTAAGGTGACTTCTGCTAAAAGAATATCAAAATAGGCTTGGCTGACGCGTACGATTAAATCTTGTTGCGCTTGCGCGAATTGGGCATCAGTCGCAACAACCGACAATCTTCCTTGTTCAAATTGCTGCCAGTTACCCCAACGGAAAATGGGTTGCGTCAGTTGTAAAGAGTAGGTGTTTTGCGTCGATGAAAAAGTGCCACCGGGGCCAAATGCAGGTTCCGACACGACCGTTGTTTTTGTTTTTCCACCAGAAAAAGTTACCGTAGGCAAAAGCCCAGCGCGCCCTTGCACAGCCTTCTCTTCGCCTGCAAGTTGGCTCGCTCTTGCACTGCCGAACTGCGCATCGTTCGCTAACGCATCTTTATACGTTTGTAACAAATCACCCGCATGCGCGTTCAATGCGATAAATGCACTTGCAATCAATGTTGCAGTGAGTGTGAGTCGCGTATAACGCATAAATTACTCCGGATGATTAAAGATACAAAAAATAAATCGATTAAATGAACTCAAAAAAACTAATACTGGGGCATTGTTGAATCAACCTGCAATGCCCAGGCATGTACGCCGCCAGTGAGGTTAACAACTTTGGTAAAACCATTTCGCTCTAAAAAAAGCGCCACCTGCATGCTGCGACTTCCGTGATGGCAAATGCAGATAATTTCAGCCTCGTCATCTAACTCCTGAAGACGCTCTGGCACTGTTTGCATGGGCATTAAAACTGATCCTGCAATATGACACTTCTCATATTCCCAAGGTTCCCTCACATCCAACAAAAAAATCGGTTTTTTTGATGTTTCTCTCAGGCGTTCTGCAAGTTCTGTTACGAGTAATTGGTGCATAGAAATGAACTTAAGAAAATGGTTTTGCAAGAACGAAGTACCTGCCGTTCAACATTAAAATTTGAAGGCTGACATAACCTGCGCTTGCGGTAATCGCTTCACCGACGTTTCGAACACGGTTTTCGTATTAAAAAACAGCTCCGATTCGCGCGTAATGATTTGCGCGGACATGATGGGGTCTTTCCCAACAATCGCAAATAAACGGCCGCCCGCATTTAATTGGTTTTGCAGCTCGCTGGGAATCGACTCCAACGAGCCGTTCACCACGATCACGTCAAAACCCAAACTGTTTTTTATTTGCAGGCCATCACCAAGCAGCACGTCGACATTCATGACCGCATTTTTCATTAAATTTTTCTCCGCTAAGCTTTTCAGCTCAGGGATCGCTTCCATCACAGTCACATGCTTGGTCATTGACGCGATCAACGCAGCCAAATAACCGTTTCCTGCGCCGATCAACAAAACCGTTTCGTTCTGCTGAAATGCCAATTCCTGCGCGATGCGTGCTTCGAGCTTAGGCGACATCGAATGCGCGCCTGCAAGTAATGGAAGTTCAGTGTCAAAAAACGCCAAACTTTTTTGGCTTTCCGGGAAAAAATCTTCGC
Source organism: Burkholderiaceae bacterium (assembly GCA_019745005.1). Taxonomy (GTDB): domain Bacteria; phylum Pseudomonadota; class Gammaproteobacteria; order Burkholderiales; family Burkholderiaceae_D; genus Undibacterium. Next base: position 1,860 of record JAIETO010000295.1, on the reverse strand, counting down.
GCTTCACAACGATAAGTTTGTCGAGCACGTCTTGCGAGAGTACATTCCAAGGACGAATTTGTTGTTCAATCATGTTGAACCGAGCTTTTTCAATATTCATTTTCGTGACTCTTTTTAGGTTTGTGAAACGCTTAAATCGGCGATTAGTACGGAGCTTGCATTTTATCAAAATGCACCCTGCAACAATTAAACTTCATGGCTTTTTTGTATCTTAGTATTTCCCCACCAGAGAGTTTTTAAACTCACGGCAAAATCATCTAGATAAGTGTAAATGACGGGCACAACCACTAAAGTCAACAGGGACGAAGTAATAATCCCACCAATGACGGCTTGTCCCATAGGCGCGCGCTGTTCTGAACCTTCAGACAAAGCAAAAGCTAACGGCACCATGCCAAAGACCATGGCTAAGGTCGTCATCAAAATTGGGCGCAGCCGCACGTGCGCTGCTTCTAATAAGGCCTCGCTGCGTGACTTCCCTTCTTTTCTAACCTGATTAGCAAAGTCGACCAACAAAATCGCGTTTTTTGTTACTAAACCCATCAACATGATGAAACCAATGATGGAAAACATATTTAAGGTCGAACGGAAGAACAGTAAAGCCAAAAATACGCCGATCAAGGTCATCGGCAAAGCCGACATAATCGCGATGGGTTGCAAGAAGCTTCCAAACTGTGAGGCTAAAATCATGTAGATAAAAATCACCGCCAAGGCGAGTGCCGACAAGGCGTAGCCAAATGATTCCGCCATATTTTTCGATGCGCCGCCCATCTTGAAGCGATAGCCCGGCTGCCATTGCATGCCTTCAAGTGCTTTTTTTACTTCTGCGCCGACTTCGCCAGAGGAACGGCCAACCACATTCGCAGACAGTTCCACTTCTCGCGTCAGATCACGGCGGTTAATTTGATTTGCCCCTGTTGACGCCGTGATGTCAGCCACTTGACGCAGTGCCACCATTTTGTAGGAGCCGTCGGCGTTCGTTTGCGAACTGGTCAGCATTAAGCGTGCAAGATCATCGACATTGTTTCGATCAGTAGGCGCAAGGCGAACCGATACATCATAATTCTCATCGTCAGGTGCGCGCCAGGTGCTGGCCGCTTCGCCTGCTAATAAGGGACGCAATGCGGCGCCGATTTGCCCAACGCCTACGCCCAAATCTGCACCGATATCACGTTTTGGTGTGACCGCAATCGTGGGTTTTAGGGCTTTCAAACTGGTATCGAGATCGACTAATCCTGGAATCGCGCGCATGCGACGCTGTGCTTCTTCGGACAATTGTGCCAATACATTTAAATCTGGTCCTTGAAGGCTTAAGCGCAGATTTTTATTGTCGCCGCCCACACCATCTAGTTGCCCAATATGCGTCACCGTAATGCCAGCAACTTGCGACAATCGCTCGCGCATCGGGATTGACATTGCCACGGTACTGCGCTTTCGCTCTTTGCGCGGAACCAGACGGACAAAGGTGGTTACATAATTTTTACCCTGCGCCGAACCGGTATTGACTGTGCTATAGGTATCAATCACTTCTGGAAACTCGCGCAGCACTCTCTCAACTTGATGCACCTTGGTTTCCGTCAATTCCAACGATGATCCGACGGGCGTATAAAACGTGACGCCCGTTTCGGAGAAATCTGCTTGCGGCACAAACTCAGACCCAATTAAGCCCGTCGCGGGGATCATCAAGCCACCAACAAAAGTCAACGCCGCGATCAATAGGGTTTTTAAGCGATGCTGCAAAGACCACGCCAATGCCCGTTGGTAAGCAGCGGAAAACCATTGCACACCTTTGTCGAAGTAAGCCAACACGCGCCCAATCGTTTTGGCATACCAATCCTTGCGTTTTGGGTCTAAACCATGGGC
>JAIETO010000195.1 GCA_019745005.1 Burkholderiaceae bacterium | reverse complement strand
GAAACTTTGCGAGCAGAAGGCAAAGAGCTGATTGCCGTGGTCGGTGATTTTAACGACACGCCAGACAGTGCAGCGCTAGAGCCGCTTTTGTCGTTAACAGAACTACGTGATATCGCGACGCATCCTACATTTGATGATGGCGGCCGCCCTGGCACGTTTGGCGCGTGTACTGCTAGCAATAAGATCGATTATCTATTGCTGTCGCCAGCTTTATGGGCGCGTGTAAAAGCGGGCGGCATTAGCCGCATTGGCGTTTGGCCTGGCGTACGGCCAGCAAAATGGCCGGTCTTGGCTACCCTGACCGCGCCAGCCGAAGCCGCATCTGACCATGCTGCAATTTGGTGTGATTTGGACTTCTAGGTAAACGCCAACCATGTCATTGCGCGGCTGAATGTTGAATCTGTAAAAATTTAGGGACGCTCTTATACCATCAACACAAATCCTAAGAAAAAATCTGGGTTAAACCCAGATTTTCCCTTAGGCGCGCTTACAGCGCTATTTGTGAGCTGGCGGCGCATTTTCGGTCATTTTCGCTGGCCATCGTTGGCCTTAGTTGCCAATAGCTCGCTATTGGCGCCTCATTCGCAACAAAACTGATTCGAAAAATGCATCCGTCATCAACACAAATCCTAAGAAAAAATCTGGGTTAAAGGGTGAAGCAAATTTAAAAATATATTTGCGTGGGTTTTATTGTAATGCGAATCATTATCATTTACAATTTACCCATGTTTACTTTTTACACCGAAAATTTCACCGCCTCCTCGCTCGAAAAACAGCTTAGGGCGCGCATGTCTCGCTCCACAATTGTTTTTATCTTTGTGCTCGTGTCGCATGGCTTACTTTTAGCGGTAGTTTCGCTGCTTCACCGCACGGCAAATACGCCAACGCAAATTCCTAGTCTGCCAATAGCGTTTTTATTGCAGGCCACTGCGTCCCCAGCATCAGGCAGTGCGTCGCCCGCTGTTGCCACCAAGTTGCAAACAGAGTCACGGCGAACCTTTATACAAAGAGAAAGCGCGCCGAGTAATGCGCAAGAGTCACCAAGAAAAGTAATCCGCGAACTTGAGACAGAAATAGGGGCGAGCGATGGCGCGCAAAATCCCGCGACATCGTCAATTGCAAACGATCAAGCGCCAACACGGAGTGAATCGAAATCGGCAGATCAAAAAAGTGAAACAAACCAATCAATCGGAGCGGAGCACGTCGTCGATTCTTTACCGCAGTTTGATGTGCATTACTTGACCAATCCAGCGCCGCAGTATCCCTCTTTATCGCGTCGGGCAGGTGAAGAGGGGAAAGTCGTTTTAAGCGTCATGGTCGAAATCTCAGGCTTGCCGAGTCAAGTTATCGTGAGTACCAGTTCCGGCTTTGAGCGTCTAGACAGGGCGGCTGTTGCGTCAGTGAGTCGATGGAAATTTGCCCCCGCGCGCCGAGACCAGAAGCCGGTGCCAGCTTGGGTCTTGGTGCCAGTAGTGTTTAGTTTGAAGGTTGCATCGTGAAAGCGAACTCATCCAAAACAGGCGACGCGTTGGTTTCTCATAGCGCGTGCACGTTCTCGTCTGCTACACCTACATCACACAAAAAAGAATTGGGTCGAACATCGTCACCACTGCAAATTGACAGCCAGACCTTGTTCGCAGGTAGACGCGAACTGATTATTGAACATCAAGGTGAGCGCTATCAATTGCGCGTCACGCGCCAAAATAAGCTGATCTTAACCAAGTAATTTTTCCGCAAATCGCATTGCCAGCCAGACGCCGTGTTTGTTGTTTCCACCGCACTCCAGCCAGCCGCATGAAACATTTTGGAGTGCACACGCATGAACAAAAAATTTTCTACCACGAATGAGACCATTGGTAGGGCTGCAACACAAACACTTCTGCCGTTGGGGGCAATGTTGATGTTGGCAACCAGTGCTTCACCGGCATTCGCGCAACAAGCTGAGACGCGAGTCCCTGAACAAGTGAAAGAACTCGCCACGGTGCAAGTGCAAGCCGATGCGGATAAACCAGACGGATTACGAGCCACGGCGACACGGGTTGGTAAAACTTTGCAAGATCCGCACGATGTAGCACAAGCAGTAACGACCTTAACTAAGACCTTACTTGAGCAACAACAAGTCGGTTCTCTACGCGAGGCGTTGCGCAATGTGTCCGGCTTATCATTTAATGCGGCAGAGGGTGGGCGTTCTGGTGACAACGTGAATTTGCGCGGCTTTTATACGTTTGGCGATTTTTATTTAGATGGTATTCGCGACACGGCGCAGTACAACCGCGAAACGTTTAATTTGGAACAGATCGATGTGCTGCGTGGCGCCGGTGCGACCTTATTTGGGCGCGGCCAAGCGGGCGGCGTGATTAATCAAGTTAGTAAAACACCGACGCGTTATGACAACGCTAAAGTCTCAGCAAGTGCAGGCTCACGCGGTTTTGATGAATTTTTAGTCGATGTGAATCAAGTGTTTGGCGATAATAATGCGGTTCGTATTAACGCATTTCAGCGTGATGAAGGCAGTTTTCGCCGTAACCCTAACGATGGCGAAGAACCAGAAATTCATCGCAAAGGTGCGGCAATTAGCGTGGGTTTGAATCTACGCAGTGGCAATCAGTTTTGGTTGAACCATTATTATTTAAAGACGGATGACAATCCCGATTACGGTATTGCCTTTAACCCCGCAACACGCAGGCCGGGTTTGATTTTGCCGACGCATTCATTTTTCGGAACCAGCGCTACGTTTGATAACAGCAGTACGAATATCACAACCTTAGTGAATGAACTGCGCCTTTCGAATAGCACGCAGTTGCGCAGCCAAATTCGCTACGCCAATTATGATCGTAGTTACTGGGCAAAGACGCCGAGTTTAACGACGCAGCAGAATGCACTTGGTGGTATCGGCGGGAATGTGACACGCGGTGCGAACTACCAAACAGCGACCTTGCAATCAGATTTAAATACACATTTTGACGCATTCAATACCAAGCACGAAGTGGTCGCGGGTGTGGAGTATCTGTTTGAAGACAGCGACCGAAAAGCCCTGCAAAATTTTGGCACGACTGCCGCGCCCGACTTCCGACCATATCAACAAGCGCTTGCAGGAATTGCAAATCGATTCAAAAGCAACTCGTATGCGATTTTTGCGCAAGATACGATAGAGATCGTCCCGCAATGGAAACTGACGGGCGGTTTTCGACGTGACTTTTTAGATGCTAATTACAGTAGCCTCACTTCACCTCAGCTGAAGTATGGCGAGAACAGTTATCGCGCCGCACTTTCTTTTCAACCGCAAGAAGCTAGTCATTATTATTTGACGTGGAGCGATTCGTTTAGCCCAACGGCGGATCTTTATCAACTTACCGTGCGGCCACAACCAGCCGAACGTAGCGGCGTGGCTGAAGTAGGCGCGAAATGGCAATTGCTAGAAGGCGATCTCGCTTTGCGTGCTGCTGCTTATCACGCCACCAAAAATTGGGAACGCAATGCTGATCTTGAATCGACGGCAGCGATATTGACGAAAAAGCGCCGCACCAATGGGCTTGAATTGGAAGCAGCAGGGCGCATCAATGAAGACTGGGAAGTGTTTTCTGGCATCGCCTATTTAGATGCCAAAATTTTGCAAGTAGCTGAAAACATTAACGCAAGCACGGGTGTGATCACACTTGGCAACCCCGCGTACGCTGGGCAGCGTGCCAGAAATACGCCGCGCTTTACTTTTAATCTTTGGACCAGCTATCAGCTCGATTCTCATTGGAAAATTGCCGGCGGTGTAGAGGCAAAGGGGAATCGGCTTGCGTTCAATCCTAGCAGCGCAGCACCCGCGCCCACGTTAAATGGGGTGTATCAACCCAACACCGCACCCGCCTACGCCAAATGGGATGCATTAGTGTCCTACGAAGAAAAAAAATGGGCAGTACGTTTGAACGTCAAGAATATTTTTAACAAGCTTTATTACGATGCAGTGTATGACAACGGGGCTTTCACAGTGCCGGGTAATCGCCGCACGGCAAGTCTGACTGGCGAATATAAATTTTGAATTCGTTTGATATAACACGAAGACAAACATGCTGATTACGATAGACCAATTACTCAACACCGAAGAACTCATCGAGGTGCGTGCGATGCTCAAGGATTCTGCTTGGGAAAGTGGGCAAAGTAGTGCTGGTTTGCAAGCAGCAAGGGTAAAAAACAATCAGCAGTTAAGCGAGCACGCACCGCATTTGCCCAAGTTGCGTGCCTTGGTCATGAACGCTTTGCAGCGCTCGCCGATTTTCTTTAGCGCCGCCTTGCCGCTAAAGATATTGCCGCCATTTTTTAATCGGTATGCTGATCAAACTAATGCTTATGGTTTTCATGTTGATAGCGCAATGCGCCAAGTTCCGAACGAAGCAGGTGCGTATTTACGCTCTGATCTTTCGGCGACCTTGTTTCTATCTGCACCGGAAGACTACGACGGCGGTGAACTCAGTATTGTCGATACTTTTGGTACGCATAGTGTGAAGTTGCAAGCAGGAAGTATGGTGCTGTATCCGTCTTCCTCGTTACACGCAGTTTCTTCTGTAACGCGAGGTGAGAGATTAGCCTGTTTTATGTTCATGCAAAGTATGGTGCGCGATGCCGAACAGCGGCGCATGCTCTACGACATGGACATGGCACTTTTAGATTTACGCAGTGAGTTTGGTGAGATTGATGCGGTGGTCAAACTGACGGGCAGCTACCATAATCTTTTGCGACGCTGGGCGGAAAATTGATGTTGAACACTTCAGATTTTTCTTCTCATTTGTCGCGCGTGCAAGCCTCAGAGCAAGCTATAAATTCTTCAGGCAAGTTACACGCCGCTGCGGATTATTTGCCACTCGCGCAAGCCCACTTAGCGCCGGAGTTATGGGCGTATCTCGCTCAAGGTGATTCGGGTAGAAATCAGCAGGCATTAGAACGCTTTTGCATCATGCCAAGACCTCTGCGCCAACTGCAAAGCGGGCACACTAGCTTGACCTTATTTGGACAGCGTTTCGAGCATCCGTTCTTACTTGCGCCGATTGCCTACCAACGCTTGTTTCATAACGATGGTGAAATAGGAACTGCTTTGGCGGCGGGTGCGCAGGGAGCAGGCTTGGTGGTGAGCAGTTTAGCGAGTCAAGCTTTGGAAGATATTGCGCTAGCCATGCGACAAAGCGATGGTCGCCATAGCGGAGGCACATCGCCGTGTTTTCAATTGTATTGGCAGGGCAATCGTGAACGCACCTTGACACTGCTTCGTCGCGCTGAAGAAGCGGGTTATGCCGCCGTCATGTTCACGGTTGATGCGCCTGTCAAAGTCGTTAGTTTGCAATTACCTGATGGGATACGAGCCGTGAATTTATCGGCTTATGGCGAAAAAAGTGGCGAGCGCGAAACAGAGGGCGAGCCTCGCCTACGCAGTAGCTCGGTATTTCAGACTTGGATGGCAAAAGCACCCAATTGGGAGGATGTCGCATGGTTGCGCCGGCAGACAGAGTTGCCCTTGTTAATCAAAGGTTTGCTCCATCCTAATGATGCCGAACAAGCGGTTTCTTTGGGGTGTGATGGAATCGTGGTTTCAAATCATGGTGAACGAGTATTGCGTGGCGCACCCACAAGTCTTGCCTCACTGCCAGCTATCGTGAAAACAGTAAATGGACGAGTTCCGATTTTGTTTGATAGTGGAATCCGTTGTGGACGCGATGCTTTTGTTGCGTTGGCATTTGGTGCGACTGCCGTCATGGTGGGGCGCCCTTATGTCGCTGGCTTGGTATGTGGTGGCGCATTGGGGGTTGCTCACGTGATACGGTTATTGCGCGACGAATTAGAGCTGACGATGGCGTTAGCGGGATGTGCAGAGCTGCGTGACATTAATCACGAATGTATCAACGACATGAATTGAGTTTCGTGTCGAATTGCAAAGCCTTTGTTTGCCCTACGAAATGCTTGCGCAATTGCGAGTTTGCTTAATGATAGTCGCGTGTTGCCAAAAGACGACATATTTCACAAAATGTTACTTTGGCAATTTCTTAGTTTCGGGCGAGCAAGCCTTCTTGTGGCAAAATGTTGGGGTGACCATTTCCTAAAAATTTGTGGTTTTCTTGACTAAAGTTTGCCATCTATGTAACGGTCTTGTCATTGGGCACGTGGTAGTATTCGAAATTAGTCGTCTTTACTTTGCGCAGTTCGTCTGCGGTTATTCTCACCCGAGAGGAGAAATATGAAAATTATAGTCAAACTCGTATTCGCAGCGTCCGCATTTGCCGCGTTGTCTGTTTCAGCACAAGTTATTACAGATATTCAGGCGAAGAAACCTCATAGCGGCTACGTGCAAGACAGTCGCGGTGTGATTGCGCGTGATCCGTATGCTTTATGCTGGAGAACAGGTTATTACACACCTGCTGACGCAGTAGCGGGCTGTGATGCTCCAATTGCGCCACCTGCACCGCCGAAAGCCGTTGAACCACCTCCAGCGCCACCAGCACCGCCGCCAGCGCCGCCAGCGCCACCAAAGCCAGCGGCTCCGACATCTGAGAAGGTAACGTTTGCTGCTGATGCATTCTTTGACTTCGACAAAGCAATTTTGAAGCAAGAAGCAAAAGTCAAACTCGACGACATGGCTTCTAAGTTGAAAGGTATTGATTTGGAAGTAGTGATTGCTGTCGGACACACTGATTCCGTTGGTTCTGATGCTTACAACCAGAAGCTGTCTGTAAAACGTGCTGAAGCAGTCAAAGCGTATCTGGTTAGTGCTGGTATCGACGCAAATCGCGTGTACACCGAAGGTAAAGGTAAAGCGCAACCAGTTGCTGATAACAAATCCGCGACAGGACGTGCACAGAACCGCCGTGTTGAGATCGAAGTTGTTGGCACACGCATCATCAAGAAGTAATTGCTGCTAACCAATTGATCTAACCATCAGAAAAACCCCGCTTCGGCGGGGTTTTTTATTGACCGTTATACTTTGGTCTCGGGCTTGCAGAATAAAAGCCTAACCATTTAGATTTGTTTTATTGGCGATCGCTAAGCATGTCACCACTTAACTAACTCATTTCAAATTTAATCAAATGTCGAATCAAAATGCAGATGCAGCTGAAATAAAAAAATTTAGTGACCTCGCCCATCGGTGGTGGGATCCAAACTCTGAGTTTCGACCATTGCATGAAATCAATCCCTTGCGTTTAGAATGGATTAATCAACGCATTCCCTTGTTTGGAAAGCGCGTAATCGATGTTGGTTGTGGCGGTGGAATTTTGGCTGAAGCAATGGCGAAAAAAGGTGCCGACGTCACTGGCATCGACTTGTCTGATAAAGCCTTGAAAATTGCTGACTTACACGGTTTAGAATCGGGCATTAAAGTTCGTTATGAAAAGATATCCGCAGAAGATATGGTCCTGCGTGAGGCGGGCCAGTTTGATGTGGTAACTTGCATGGAAATGCTTGAACACGTGCCAGATCCTTTATCAATCGTGCGTGCATGTGCAGACTTAGTAAAACCCGGTGGACACGTCTTTTTTTCAACGCTTAATCGCAATCCAAAATCTTATCTATACGCAATTCTTGGTGCTGAATACATTTTGCAACTCTTGCCAAAAGGCACGCACGATTACGCGAAATTTATTACGCCAGCAGAATTATCGGCATATACACGCCAAGTAGATTTAGTTGCGGATTCGATGCGGGGCATGAGCTACAACCCATTCACAAAAATATACTCGTTGAATCACGACACGAGCGTCAACTATTTGCTCGCCACCATAAAGCCCAATTAAAGCTTGCGATTACTCTAGAAAGCTAAGGACTTCGCGATGCTAAATTGTTACTCCGTGCCCCTTTTATTGCCTCCTAAATGCGGTGACAAAGACATGGATTCCTTGCGATATCGTTCACGTTATTGCATCGCGGCATCGAAATAAGACATCCGGCAGTAAGAATAAAAATTTCTCCGCGACGAATCAACATCAGCGACTTTTCAAGTTCCCAAAACATATGCTCACCCCAAGCGCTATTCTGTTTGACCTCGACGGCACTCTCGCCGATACCGCCCCCGATTTGGCTGAGGCATTAAATACTATGCGTATCAAGCGTGGGATAGCAGCGGCACCGTATTTGAGTCTGCGCACATTTGCATCAGCAGGCGCTCGAGGCCTGTTGCACGCAGGTTTTGGGATCACACCAGAATCGAATGAGTATGAAGAAATGAAGCAAGAGTTTCTTTCGAATTATGAGAATGCACTTGCGGAAAAGAGTCAACTTTTCGAGCATATTGATACGCTTCTCACAGGATTAGATGAGCTTGGTATTCGGTGGGGCATCGTCACGAATAAAGCCACACGCTTTACCACGCCATTAGTCCCCATACTTGGCTTAGCGCACGCCGCGACAGTCATCTCAGGGGATACAACAGAACATGCCAAGCCGCATCCAGAACCACTCTTGGAAGCAGCCCGTCGCATCGATACATCACCCAAAAAATGTTGGTATGTGGGTGATGATCTGCGCGACATTCAAGCAGGAAGTGCGGCTGGCATGACCACAATTGCTGCGGCGTGGGGGTATTGTGGGGCAGTTGAGCCTAGTCACTGGGAAGCAGATGCAATTCTGGATTCTCCGCTAGAACTACTCGAACTTATTAGAGCCAAGTTACAACAAGCAATCGCAAGCAGCTCAACACCGCAACCCTGAATCGAGTATACTTATGCAATGGGGTCGACCAGGTTTCGACAGGGGTTGCAAAGCAGCGCAGGGCATACCGAGGCCAGACTACCTCGTAAATACAATCTGAACTTTATAACTGCAAACGATAACTCGTACGCATTAGCCGCTTAATACCGGCTAGCCTTACACCGTTTCTTCCCTAGGGCGGGCTGGCAACAGCAGTAAGGACATTTATAGGGAATCGTCTTTGGTCGGGTCACTTGGTCGAGGATTAAACAATAGGTAACTCGTTTAAACGCAGCGTGTGCGTCCGCGTCGTTTAGATTAAATCAAATGGCAGCACTAAGTATGTAGAACTGTCTGTAGAGTGCTTCTGGACGCGGGTTCGATTCCCGCCGACTCCACCAAATTACTACCAAAGCATCACAAAGTATGACAAAAACCCGCTATTCCTAATAGGAGAACGGGTTTTTTTGTATCTGTTAACTCAAGTGTCATCTTCGAGAGATAGCATGAAATACGTTTTCAAAACATTAGCCGCCGTTACCTTTGTTATTGACTTTTCTGTTCGATTATTCGAGAAGTCAGCGAGGTGTTTGTCAATTTTTTCATCAAGGTTTAAATTAAGTTTTTTGTTGCTAAGTTTGATCCCCTTTTACACGTCTACAAGCGCTTGGGCCGCGTCCTCAAATGAAGAATTGCGTGGTTTGTGGATAGACCACAAAGAGCCTGAAAAACAAAAAGTTGCAGTGTGGATCGAGGATTGTAATGGGACGCTATGCGGTCGTATTTATTGGATGAAAAGGCCCTTAAATCGCGAAGGAAAGCCGAAAACGGATGCGCATAATCCTGATCCAAATCTGCGTGAGCGCCCGCTCTGCGGAATGCGCGTACTAAGTGGCTTCAAACGGACAGATGAAGTGACTTGGGCGGATGGGCAAATTTATAGCCCTAGTGACGGAAATACTTTTAGCAGTACGATCAAATTAGAAAGAGAAGGGGCGATCAAAATTCGTGGTTATGTAGGAATTTCGTTATTTGGTAAGACCCTAGAATGGGTGCGCCCCACCGAGAAACTGCAACAATGTACGTAAATAAAACTTCCAAAAAATACTGGGTTAATTGCGATTCTTATTTAAATTTAAAGATGGCTTCCATGTTCTTGAAGCAGCGCTGACCAGAATCAGTTTGGCTTCAATTTTGCGAAAGCGGCACATACAGCATCGATTTGCGTCGAGGTATGTAATGCGCTCACACTGCAGCGAATCAATGAAACACCATTTGGTGTTGCAGGCGGAAGCATTAAGTTGACATACACACCCAATTCCAGAAGTTTCTGCCAAAATTGCAAGGCTTCGAGCTTGCCTTCGAGCACAACCGCAATAACTGGGCTTGGATCTGCGCCAAGCGTATAACCTAATTTGCTTAAGCCGTTATGTAGCTGCGCTGCATTGGCATGGAGTTGTTTGCGAAGATGCGTCCCTGCGGCTAATTTGCGCAGTGCATGTCGGGTGGACGCGATAGTTGCAGGTGCAGGCGATGCAGTAAAAATGTAAGGGCGGCTTGAATAACGAATTAAGCCAAGTTCAGGGTGGTCACTTACGCAGAAGCCACCAGCACTACCCAAGCTCTTACTGAATGTACCCAAAATGAAGTCAGCGTCGGCGACGAGACCGAGTTCTTCAACGAGACCGCAACCACGCTCACCTAACACGCCGAGAGAATGCGCTTCGTCAACCATTAAGTAGCCGCCATACTCCCGCTTCACATCCACGATTTCTTTCAGCGGCGCACGGTCGCCCAACATACTATATATGCCTTCCACCAAGATCAAAGCATCCGCAGCTCGCTCACCTAAGCGACGTAGTCGCTTTGCTAAGTCGTCAGCGTTGTTGTGGCGAAAGCGAATGGTTTCAGCGCCACCAAGGCGGCAACCATCATAAATACTCGCGTGACAATCCGCGTCCAAAAGCACCACGTCATTTGGTCCCGCCAGCGCTGCCAACATTCCCAAGTTTGCTTGATAGCCCGTAGAAAACACGATGCCATCGCGTTTGCCGTAAAACTCGGCTAACTCCTGTTCTAATTGACGATGGCCAGAATAGCTCCCGTTTGCCATACGGGAACCAGTCGTTCCAGTGCCTTCAGCTTCAAGGGCCGCGCGCGCTGACGCGACGATTTCTGGATCAAAAGTTTGACCGAGATAGTTATTGGTTCCGGCCAAAATTGTATGGCGACCATGAATGATGCCCTCAGTGGGCGAAAGGATTTTGTCGATTTGGACGCCAAATGGGTCGATGCCAAGTGCATCAAGCTCTCGGCGAGTTGCTGCAACACTATCAAATTTACTAAAGATTCCCATTATTCACCACGCATAAATTTTTCAATTTGCGACGCAAGTTCACCGATGGTCTTTACGTCAGGTACGATATTCACTGGTAAAGAAATATCAAAACTATCTTCAACATACAACAAGACTTCCATGATTTGTAGTGAGTCCATGTTGAGGTCACCAACCATTTCTGTGTCTTCTGTTAGTTTGTGTTTTCCTTTCGTGAACGTCTCCAATCCTTTGTACAGTTCGGAAAGAACGCGCTGGTATTCACTCATAAATTTTTCCCATCAAGCTTTATTATTTTTGTCGAAGATACACGCTAGACCGCGCTCGAGGCGAAATTTTGGTGACCAATCGACGAGTTGTGCAAACTCATTATTTTCGCACACCCAGTCGGAATGTGTTATCTCTCTTATTTTTCCTGGCGTTAACATTGGGGAATAGTTTAGTAACTTCGCCAAGCCGAAATTGACATTGGCAAAAAAACTTAAAAGAGAAATGGGAATTGCGATTCGACGCACGGGCATGTTGTTTCGCAAAACACTCGAACCAATCGAAAGCACATCGCCCCAGTCATAGCCATTAGGTCGGCCGTCGTCAAGTTCAAAAGTTTTTTCGTTACTCGCTTCGGTGTTTGCCCAAGCGAGGACGGCGGCAGCCAAATCATCAACGTAAAGCATGGAGAACCGACCACGACCGCCACCGGGTAATGGGGCGAAGCCATTCTTTATACTTTGGAATAGTGGTAAAAGTTCGCGATCACCAGGCCCATACACGGCAGGTGGGCGAATAATGCTCCAGCGCAAATGTTCTGATACGGCTTTAATCGCTAGTTCCCCTCGATACTTACTTCCTGCGTAGTGTGACAGTTGAGGCTCGCGAGCCGCTAAGGAAGAAATCAATAAAAAACGCGGTAGTTGGGGTTGTCTTGCCGCAATTTGTGCAACTAATTTGGCACCGGCTTCGTTCACTTTGTCGAAATCCTCACGCGTTGCACCGCGCACGGCGCCTGCGCAATGTACAACCAAGGCAACGCCGTCTATTAGTGATTCGAGGGCAGCTTCGTCATCTAAACCGCCTGCGATCCATTCAACGCCTGGCAATTCGGTTGGCGTGCGGCCATTTTTTGGGCGATATAGTGCACGCACCTGCCATCCACCATTGGTTAAGCAAGTTAATATTTTCGTGCCAATGAAGCCAGTCGCGCCGGTCAATGCAATTTGGCGCGCTTGAATTAACTGCGGTGAATCATGTCCTTCGGCGGAAGGTTTTGTTGTATTTGAAACTCTCTCACCCATTTACAGCGAGCTTTTGCGTATCTGTAGTGCGGTCAGCGTTACCAATGACATTGGTGCTGTCGTCGGAACTAGCCGTGTTTTTTGCTTCTTGGCGCTTAAGGTAATCCGCCCTTGCCGCTGAACGGGTGAGCTTACCTGAAGAAGTGCGTGGTAGTGTATGTCGAGGAACAAGTTCAATGATGCAATTGATGCCTAAGGCTTCATGAATTTTTCGATGTATGCGATGCGAAAGAGCATTCCCAAGCTCGTCGTCGCTGATGTTACATTGCACCACGACCACGGCTATATCTTCGTCCTCTGGGCCTGGGACGCAAAATGCAGAGACGTCCATTGATCTCAATTCAGGTTGTTGAACAACGATGAGTTCAATATCCTGTGGCCAAATATTTCGCCCATTGATGATAATCATGTCTTTGTGGCGACCCGTTACGACGATGCAGCCATCCACCATATAACCAAGGTCACCTGTGTCCAACCAGCCATCTTCCGATAAGACTTTGCGCGTTTGTTTTGGGCTTTTGAAGTAACCGGACATGATGCTTGGCCCGCGAACTTTGATGCGGCCAACGTACAATTCTTCTAAGCTAGTGCCATTTTCGTCTTGGATGCTCACTTCATGCTCAGGTAAGGGCCGACCGCAGCGAACAAACTTAGTTACTCGTTTAGTCTCTTTATCCGCAAGGTTGATTCGTAAATTTTCTGCGAGATGGTCTGCGTCAACACAGTCAACGAAAATACCTTCTCCTAGTGGGGAGAAACTAATCGCTACTGAACTTTCTGCCATGCCGTAACAAGGAAGGAATGCCCTTGGGTTAAAGCCAGCCGGTGCCATCAATTTAGCAAAGCGATCTGTTAACTGAGTATGAATTGGTTCCGCACCGATTCCTGCGATACGCCAATTCGATAAATCATACTGTGGGACGTCTTCGGGTTTAATACGACGCGAGCAAAGCTCATAACCAAACGGCGGGCTAAATGAAATTGTTGATCGCGTTCTCGTCATCAGTTCAAGCCAGCGACGCGGACGCATTGCGAAATCACGCGTATCAATATAGTCAACTGAGCGTTGGGTTGCCATCAGAACCAACAAACAGCCAACAAGCCCCATATCATGATAAAACGGGAGCCACGATAAACATCGATCGTTTTCATGCATGCAAACACCGTGGTTGGCGACGCCAAATAGGTTTGCCATAACCGCTTGCTGGGTGATTACGACGCCGCGTGGGAAGCTTGTGCTGCCAGACGTATACTGAATGTAAGCGATCTCACTTGGGATGCTGCGTTGGAGTTCAATGTCTTGTTCTGGCAGTTCCTCAAATGCGGCCGGTGTGCCGATAAAGACCAAATCAATATCAGTAGCAGCTTCCTTCAGTAAGGCGAGAAATTGGTTTGATGCTAAGGCGACCGATGCTTCGCAGGCTTGTAGTAAGCCGCGCAAACGATTGACGTAGACCTCGTGGCCGCCGAGATTGATGGAGGCAGGTAAAGCGACTGGTACCAAACCAGCATACTGGCACGCGAAAAAAAATCGGAGGAAGTCTGGGTTTGTCTCAGCCACAATCGCAAGTCGCGCGCCGCGTTTCAGTTTTAACCCCATTAGGCGCCTTGCTAACACGAGGGCCTGCATGCGCAGCGCGCTGAATGGCAATACAACTGCCAATTTTCCGCTTCCAGCGTAGAAATTTGCACCAGTTTCGCCCTGAGCGGCATAGTCTAGAGCGTCAGACAAGGTTGCGAAATCTGCTCGACGTAAAGCGATGTTGTTTTGCGTTGGAGTCGGCAAGAGGTTGACGTTAATTTCAGACATTCGATTCAATTTGAATCCTTTTTTAATTTCGCGTATGACTTTTCTTGTAAGAAAATTTCAGCTTTCAATAATATAACCGATTGTCCCGCTTTTAGTGCTTTCATACCAACTTTGGGACAATTCAGTGACAATTCGTTGCTTTTTAAGGCAAGCTGCCCAGCACATAAATC
>JAIETO010000061.1 GCA_019745005.1 Burkholderiaceae bacterium | reverse complement strand
GGCAAATGCACACCCGCTAGGGGCAGAACCATCGCCAAATAAATTCCGGTAAATGTCGTATTGATTAAGGAAATTCTCACCTGCGCGAAAACAATTTTATGAAAGATGGTCGCCAAATTACTTACACGTGCGCTAAGTGCTGCGGCAAAGGGCCGCATCATTGAATTTTTATTTATGTCTTGCAAGACCACCATGCCACCGATCACCATACCAAGGATCAAGTGAACGATCAGATGGCCCGCCTCTTGGCTTAAGCGTTTTGCCTCGCTAGCATGCTCGCGCAAGCCACCGGCAAGCAAAGTCTTTAAGGCGTCAACATCTTCCGGCAAGTTAGTACTCACCCATTCAGGCATTTGCGCGCGCGAAGTGTCGATCATATCTGCCATTTTTTGCAATAGATTGTGCAAATTGCCAGCATCGCTACGCAGGTAGGCGACTGCACCCCACAAGCAAATGCCAATGGCGAAAAGTACAATTGCCAGCAATACCGACACCGCGATCAACCTCGCCTGACGATTATTAAACTTGCGCTCGATTGCGGGGGTTAACACATGAACTAATGAATACACCAGCAACCCAGAAAACAAAGCCACCAGCAATCCTGCTTTTAACACGAGTAGCAGCGCAATCAAGCCAAGCACATAGGAGGCAATCGCTGGGATACTTAATTTTTTAGGTGTGTTCATAGTAGAAAGTAGTCGGGAAATGAACGGTAAACGGCTTTAGTGACCCCAAAAGCGGCCGGCGACAAACTCTTTGGTATTTTTTGACGCCGTACTAAAGTAATTGCCAAAGATTTAACGCAACAAGCCGTACGCGGCCGCAACGAGCAAACCCAGTGCTGCCATTGAAGAAAGCGCAAAGCCCAAGCCGCGCTTTGCTGCCTCACGGTAGTAACCAATCGCATACATCGTGCGGCCAATCAGCCAAATTACTCCGCCGAATGCAGCGGCAATATCATTTAGGCAAAGTGCACATATCCAAAGCGCGGGCAAGAACAGCACCATTTGCTCCACCGTGTTGGCTTGTACACGCAATGTGCGTAAGAAC
The DNA here is from genome assembly GCA_019745005.1 of Burkholderiaceae bacterium. Classification (GTDB taxonomy): domain Bacteria; phylum Pseudomonadota; class Gammaproteobacteria; order Burkholderiales; family Burkholderiaceae_D; genus Undibacterium. The sequence goes on along the minus strand of JAIETO010000061.1, from coordinate 13,318 downwards.
TCGGGCGGCCCATCGACTGATGGAGCATGGATGCTGAAAGTTTTGCGCGCTTTGCCCACTTTCATCACGATCCACACATACAGCAGTAAAGTTGCTAGGGTGATCCAAGCGCTAAGTGGGAATTGCATTGTTTTCTCCTAGATTGACCCAATATGAACCGAGAGAGGTTCTTTACACAAACGCAGAGTGATACAGATTTTTACATTTCTCTTGTCCACCAAACCGAGCATGTAACGTTATTTCACTATTACATTATGGAAACAAGGAGCGATAACATGATAGCACTGAATAAATCTCGAAAATCTATTGTGATGATGTCAATTCTTCCAATTTTGGGGGTTGGCGTATTCGCAAACACCGCTCGCGCCGCTGACTTTGAAGATTATGGTCGGGTTGTCAATGTGCAACCGCAGGTGGAACAAATCAACGTGCCACGGCAAGAATGCCGCACGGAATACGAAACCACACAACGTTACCCACAGCGCGAACGCAGCAACGGCGGTGCGATCATTGGTGGTATCGCTGGTGGATTGTTAGGAAGCCAAGTTGGTGGTGGCAACGGCAAAGTGGCAGCGGCGGCAATTGGCGCGGTCACTGGTGCTATAGCAGGTGACCGCATAGACAATGATGGTAATGGTGGCCGAAACTCGCAACCAACGTACGAAAGCCGCCCTGTGCGCCAATGCCGAAATATCGACAATTGGGAAACCCGCACAACGGGTTATGCGGTGACCTACGAATACCACAACCGCACTTACACCAGTGTGCTGCCGTATGACCCAGGTTCACGTGTCCGCTTGCATGTTTCGTTGACACCCCGTCCGTAAGCTCAACACCAAGATAAAAAATGCCGCAATCTGCGGCATTTTTTTATGGGATGGAACATCCCACATGAAGATCAAAGGCGTTCTTGATATTGACTCAAGCATGACCAACAGTAGTCAAAGAGTGGACAAAGAATAGTGAATTTTCATCCACTTATAGTATGATCTTCCGACTCATTCTTGCAACAAAATACCTGTTCCGACCTGAGTCCTGCGACATTGTAAAACGCCCAAACAGCCAATTAGTTGATCAAAAAAATTTCCAGCATCGTTTAACGACGCCGACAACTTCAGCATGCGACAACTTTATAAAAATTACGGCCTGCTCGCCTTTTTAATACTCATATTGATTGCTGGCGCCAGCAGTTTATTTTTACCATTGACGCTTTCCAGCGATGAAAACACTGAACGGCGTCTGCTTATAAAAAATTTATCTCTCACCAGCGAGCAAGCATTTTTAGAGATAGAAAAATCACTGGCGATATCTGAATCATTCCCGACAACACTCCCTGTAGAGCCCGCAATACGCAACTGGTTAAATAACGCTGAGGACAGCGCGGAAGCATTGCAAACAAACTTATCCGAGCTGCAAAAAAACAATCCAAAGCTGAATGTGCAAGTCGCACAACTTGATACCCAAACGGTGCTCGATCCCAAGGGTGGGATTAAAAAACTAGAATCGACAAATCCCAATGACGCTTGGTATTTTCAGGCCAAGAACAACCCAAATAGTTCGACAAAGAGCTTGAGTATTGAGGGTGACAGCCACGACTTATTAAAAATTTCACGCACTGAAACAATACACAATGAAGATGGTGCGCCCGTCGGCATTTTTCACCAGACAGAAACCACAGACCGCGTTAAAAAGAAATTAGAAGAACTCGTTCTTAAGTGTGAATGCAAGATCTATCTGATCGACCCTAAATTCAACCCCGTTTTCACGAGTGCAGAAATTAAGCGCCTGCGCAGTAATTTTTTGAAATCCGCAGAGTTCCAACGACTCGCATTAAGTCATTTCAACAACAAAAACGCCCTCTCGCAGAATGAATTCCACGTAACGGAATTTCATGAAGCAAAGGAAGATTTCTCGCTTGTGACGAAGAACATTCCCTCTTTAAATGCACTCCTTCTAGTTGAACAAGATTTAAAAAGTGACGTCGCACCCAACCTGAACCCTCTATGGATAAAAGCGAGTATTTATGGTGCTTGCAGCTTTTTGATTCTTCTATTGGTGTTTCTGCGCATGCGCCAATTTAAGCAACAAATCGAACGTACTGCCGCAACTGACCGCCTCACATCACTGCCGAATCGGCAAGCATTTGATTTTATTTTTCAACAGGCTGTTGCAGATAGCGAGCGATCAAGACAAACACTTTGTGTGGCCTTAATCGACGTTGACCATCTAAAAAAAGTGAATGAGAAAAATGGACATTTGATCGGCGACCACGTGCTAAAAGAAATCGCCATGATTGCCAAGCGCTCTTTGCGTGAGAGCGACATCATTTGCCGATGGGGTGGCGAAGAATTTTTGATTCTTTTGAAAAACTGCTCTTTGGAAAAGGCAACGGCAATTGCAGAAAACCTGCGCAACACCATTGCCAACAATGATTTTTCCCGTACAACGGATCTCGCAAAAAAACGCCTGTCTATTACGGTCAGTATGGGTGTGGCTGAGTGCAAAGTACACGAGACAGACGACAGCGTGTTTGAGCGCGCCGAAGTGGCTTTAAAACAAGCGAAAGAAAATGGCAGGAACGGCGTGTATTTTGCTGAGTAAGCCAACAACTCGACGGAAAATTTCAGCCTAGAAATGCGTTCTGGCGCGCGGGTCGCGAACGAAAACTTCTACCATGGAACAAATTTTTGAAAGCACTAAATCAAGCGCTTTTTTTATTGGCCAAAGCTTGGGTCGGCGCAATAAAGGCTTGGTACAGTGCGCCGGCATCAGCGTTCCATTGCTTAACATGTTCCATTTGTGTTTCAACAGTCTGCCTGTCGCCGCGCGCAATCGGCCCCGTTAGCGCCTGCACGCATCCTCGCTTAAAAATCGTCTCCAAGGTATGACGTGCTAATGGCTCTGCCATTGCTTGTGCAACTTCTGGTGAAATTCCGGCAGCCTGATAGCTTCGCATCGCAATATCCATCAAGCTCACCAAATAATTGCTAGCGAAGACAGAACCAGCGTGATACAGGAGTTTATGTTCCGCATTTATTCTCACCACTTGCGCAGCAATCGCTTCTAAAGCGGGCACGAGCGTCGCCAACGCGCGTTCATCGCCCTCAACGCTGCAAATCGTGCCGGTGAAACTATCAGCAACGACGCTAGGTTCAGCAAAACTTCGCACTGGATGCATACTAGCGATAAAGGCTCCCATTGCGGCTAAACACTGAAGTTCTGTTGATGCCTTTGCGCCGCTGCAGTGGAACACAATCGTACCGAGCGCGATCTTTTTAGCCGCATTGAGTTGCAGGCAAATTGGTGCAATCTCATCGTCGGGCACGGCCAACATCAGCACCTGAGCGTTTTCGAGCTTAGATAGGTCGCTAATAGCGCTACCCGCACCGATCATCTCGATGGCTGACGTTGCCGACGCCAAGGAGCGATTCAAAATTTGCTGAACGTGAAATACGCCTTGCTGATGCCACATGCGCGCAAATGTGCGACCTAATTTTCCCGCGCCAATGATCGAAAAATTCAACATCTTTGCACCGTAAAAAAATCAAAAGCGAAGACCACGCGAAGAAAGACGACGACGCTTAAACGAGACCTAGGCCGCCTAAAACTGCACCCAAAGCGAGCAGCCAGAGCAAATGTAACCGTGTGCGCCAAACCACCAACGCACACAGTGCAGTCAATAACCAGAGCGGCCAATCTCGCTTGATGTCTTGGTGAGCAGAAGCCATGATCCAGCCAGTCGCCAGCAATAAGCCGATCACGATCGGTGTCATTCCCACTTTGAAGCTGCGCACGGCACGTAATTCGCGATTCTGATGTCCCCAGCGCGCGGCCAGAAAAGTTAGACAGGTACTGGGGAGCAAGATCCCCGTCATTGTGACGAATACGCCCAACAATGCAGCCCAGTGACTTCCTGTATTGAGCCCTACATGCCAACCCATCAGCGCGATGAACAGTACGTTTGGACCAGGCGCTGCCTGCGCCAGTGCGACCGACGCATTGAACTGTGCTTCGCTGAGCCATTTTTGTTGATCGACTAAGTAACGATGCATATCGGGCAAGGTTGAAATCGCGCCGCCGATTGATAGCAAAGAAAGCAGCAAGTAATGCGCAAAGAGTCCCAGCCAATCCGTCCACGTCATCACGAGTGCCGTGGTTTGCGCGGTCGCCGGACTCATACACCCAACCTGCGAAATACCCAGACACAGCTCACGCCCCCTAAGCCAAGCAACACCAATACGAGTGGTAGGCGAAAAAGCGCTACTGCGCAAAAACACAATGCACTCAACATGAGGCAAACACGGGGTCCTAAGGGATGGTGCTTCAAAGTGACTAACAAGCGCAAACCCGTTGCGATGATCATGCCGGCCGTAACAGAACTCATACCGCGCAGGGCACCAGCCACCATGAGATTATCGGCAAAATGGCTGTAAATTAATGCCAAGCAAAGCAGAATGATGAGCGGAAAAGTAAGCATGCCCGCCAGCGCAACAAGTGCCCCACGCAGGCCAAAAAAACGGTTTCCCACCATCATGGAAAGATTCACGACATTCGGGCCCGGCATAATTTGTGCCACCGCCCATTCTTCGACAAATTCTTCGCTCGTTAGCCAGCGTTTTTTCTCTACCAATTCACGCTGCACGATCGCCAAGACGCCGCCGAATCCTTGTAGAGCGAGGATTGTGAAGGAGAAGAATAAATCCGTCAGTGATTTTGGTTGGAATTTCGTTTGTTCCACAATGGCGAGAAATCCTAAGGATTAAAACTGCGTGAACGGAGGTATTTTTTTAGGAAGCTCTGATTAATCGCAGCGAACAAAGCAAGGTGCGGATCAAGAAGCCCAATCGGACGAAGTTACAGCGAGCGCCACTTGTTCAAATTTGGCTAGGTAATCACTTATTCAGTGCTTCCTTAATCCTTAAGCTCACCTTTGTGATGCATACGAATGCGCGCGCGCCATTCGCCCAAGGCGGTTAAGGCACCTTGAAACTCTTTCTCAATTAGATCTGCTTCGATATTGGTAATCACACCATCCATCAACGCATCGGAGACGGCTTCCGCAACGCCGCCTACTTGGCTCATCACACGACAAACGGTTTGCGACAAATCATCATCACTGATGGTATCTGGTTCAGGCACCAAAAACGCCGCCATACCATGTCGCCCTAACATCGCGTGTAAAGGTAAAAGCGCATCTTTAACACCAGCCTTCTGGCATTGAGCCACGATCATGGAAACTTCTTCAAATGACGGGTAATGCGTATCGATACCGGGCGCGAGTTTATTTCTGAGAACATTGACTGATATTTTCAACTCCGCCGCCAGCGCCTCTAAGCCACCTGGAAAAGCCCGCGCCACTTTATACAGTGCGTCATGCTGATTCATTTCCGAATATCTGCGCGTCATTACCTAAATCCTTAGTTTATAGGGCTTACGCAAAACTGTTCCAGCTAGGCGTGCTGCCGCAGGCAGTACTTCTGTGCGACAAGGCAGCGCAACAACGCTGGAGCAATTTTGCGTAAGTCCTAATTTATTTAAATCTCTGGGCTCACATGTATCTCAAAGCAGCAACAATTTTAATCTGCTTTCTGTTGTCCTAACAAACTTAACCAACGATCAGCACTTTTTACATCGCTGACCACAATGGCAAAATCGGTCACCGTGCGCGCGGCGCGCTCTAGGAGCTGAATGTCCGCTTCATGTTGGCGAGCGACATGAGGATCTTCCAAAAACAGGATGCGGCGAATCTTTTTATCCAACACTAATTCAGCCAATTGCGCGTCGCCGCCTAAGGGTCCAGATAAGAACGCTTGCACCCACGGCGTCTTATTTAGTAAATCGTTTGATGCCGTGCGCTCTTTTATGCCCTGCGCCAATTGGTTCAGTAAGCCACCAGTTGTTCCCGTTGCGTAGCGATAAGCAAAACGATCCAGCACCGCGAAATGCTTTTCTGCTAGCTGCAACATCTTTGTCTTCAATGCGTCATGGGCGATTAAGGCGATGCTTTCTTCGTTTGACTCAAGCACCGCGAATTGATCCAAACCGTTATTCTGCTTGAGCGCAGCCGCTTCCAGTTTTAACCATTCAATGGCACTTGCAAGTGTGGATAAGAACGGCTTGCCGTGAATCACACATTGGCGCTTGAGCGCTTGTGCCTCTGGAAATATGGAGGAAGGATCAACTGGGTCGATTAAGTAAATGACGGCGTCGATGGCGGTTTGTGGATTTCTGTCCACAACCCGCGCCACGAGTTTCATTAAGCCACCTTCGCGACCATAAGGAAAACGCTCGAACCTCGCACATTGCTGTTGTAAACCGTGCGCATTCATTGCGTCTAAGGTGCGGCCAACAATAATCCATTCAAGATCGAGCTGAGAAATCGCCGTGCCGCCACGCGTAAATAAGCGCACCAACGCGGAATCAGCCGCATCTTGGTGCGCACGATTCGCGATCAAACCGATTCTTAAGCGGCGCGCAGTTTGCATAGATTCACACGATCATAGTCATAACGAAGATATTATGAATTTGTGTCGTCAGCAATCTGTTTAACAACAGCATGCACAAACTCGCCTGAGATGGGTTTAGCGAAAAAATAACCTTGAATCTGATCGCAACCCATCTTTTGCAATAAGCCCATGGTGTCCGCTTCCTCAACGCCTTCCGCAACGACTTGCAATTTGAAGTTATGCGCAAGGTCTATGATGCTTTGAACGATCTGCTGATCTTGCGCTGAAGTCATCAAGCTATGGATGAATAAACGGTCGATCTTCAATTCATCAATTGGGAAACGGCGCAAATACGCCAAGGAGGAATATCCCGTTCCGAAATCATCAATCGACAAATGGAAGCCGAGCTCTTTTAATCCAAACAGAAGATTCGTGGTGTGTTCGATATCGTGAATTAAGGCGCTCTCGGTGAGCTCAAAGCCAATTTTTTCTGCTGGAATATCCCACACATCAATCGCTCGTTTCAGCATGCTTGGCAATGCATCGATGTTTAATAATTTTGCCGACAAATTAACCCAAACTAAGGTATCCAAACCAGCGCGGCGCCAATCTGCCATTTCACACAAGACTTTATTGAATACCCGCATGGTCAATAACTCGATCAAGCCAGATTGTTCAGCAATATCGATCACAACTTGTGTTGCGATGAACTGTGGATGCTCTTGCGGCCAACGTATCAGCGCTTCAAACGATACAACCGTTTTACTTGCCACATTCACTTTTGGTTGATAAAGAATTTCTAGGCTATTTGCGTCAAGAACTTGTTCAAGTGCTTTGCTTAAGTCTTCGGGTGTGGTTCGCGCACTTTCACTTGACTCCGCCAACACAAACTTTAGCTTACCTGTTTGCGCATTGCGCTGCGCTGACTCGGCGGCGCGTAACAAACTCATGGCCGAATGTTGCGGCTGTTTAGCACAAGCGAGGCCCATACTTGGATTCAGAAAAACGGTTCGTCCAGGGAATTTTTTGGGTGTCAGCAAATCGTTCAAAAGCCGATTTACTGCAAGTAATGCCAATGCTTCGGAAGATAACTGGGGAAGCAAAATCCAGCACTCAATCTGACTAACGAAGACGAACGCATCCTTTTCGCGCAAAGTTTGCAGGATGATTTGCTTTATAAGCGTTTGACTTTCATCCGCGTAATCCTCGTGCAATACGGTACATAAGCGGTCGGAACGCTCAAAATGAAGCACCAAGAGCGCCAGGGCAGAAGCCTCGTTGGCTGCTGATAAATGGTTTTCAATCAAATCTAAAAAAGCTTCGGCATTTGCCAGTTCTCCGCGTCGAAAGCGATTTGCGTCTTCTTGCGTGGCGGCTGCGAAATTTTGCACCAATCGCGGTGTCGGTGTGTCGGATTGAGCAGAGGTCCGATTAGGCATAATGTCTCGCCTTAAGCGCGGTAAAAATCTCGGCAAACCAAGCCGTATGCGCCGTCTGGCAAACCTCTTTGAATCCGCTTGATACGCGTTTCGTCATTGATTTTTTGGCGCATGAGATCAAACAAGAGTGGCGTTTCCAGTAGTGACTTATCCGCACTGGTGAGAATAAGCACCTTGGGCTCTAAGCGGCGAATCTTATTGTGTTCCAAAACAATAGCGACTTCACCTGATGATAACTCTATCATGCTTCCCACAGGGAAAATGCCAATTGCTTGCACAAACTCCTCAACTAAAGGCGCGTGCAATTCAGTACCGGCAATTTTAAACAGCTCTTTCATTGCATCAAACGCGGAACGGGTGACGTCATATGGGCGCGCGGAGGTCATAGCGGAAAAACTATCAGCAATTGCCGAAATTTTTCCAAAGATACTAATCTCCCCGCCTGTCAGCCCATGCGGATAGCCGGTGCCATCGATACGTTCATGATGCTCACTAATACCTTGCAATACATTCTGCCCAAGCGGTGCACCCGAATTCAGCAAACTTAGGCTGGCGGCAACATGGGTTTGTATTAAAGCGTGCTCTTCATCGCTTAATTTTTCCGATTTAGCGAGTAGTTCATGAGGCAATTCCAGCTTGCCAATATCTAACAACAGTCCAATAAAGCCGAGTTCACTTAATTGATGACGCGAAAACCCGAGATGACGTCCTAAGGTCATCATATACACGGCAACTTTTAGTCCATGCGCATAGGTATTATTGCTTTCATTTTTCATGCGGATTAACCAAATCAGTGCTGAAGGATTGGCAATAACACTTTCCGTTAATAGGTTGATTGTTGGGCGCACTTCTTCAAGCGCAAGGCTAGGGTCGGTATGAATTTCTTGCGCCAATTTGTGGAGCCAAGCGTCAGTTTTCTGTATGACTTGGCGCGCATGAACCAGTTCTTCAGTGAGCGGTATTTCATCCTTGTACACAACCAGTTTGATGTGTTTTGGGATGTACTTTGGGCGTTGAAAATTGAACACTCGCCGACGAAAATTTTTACCTCGCGCCAATCTCTTATCAGCCGCTTGCGTCTCGCGCCAAGCCAACAATCGTTCCGCCATATTTAAGGGTGCAAACATTGCGTCACGCGGATACAAATGACGAATTAGGTGGGTAAATTTTCTTGTTGATGGCGGGGGAAAGTGTTTCTCATTGGCGCGGCGTACACGTTTCGCATTGACGTTGGAATTTTGTAAGTCCTTGCCGTCCGATTTTTCAACGGTAGCTGGGCGATATTGCAAATAACTTGCCCGCACAGGTAAAGCCTTTTTTGTGCTGGGCTTTTTTTGACTCAGTGATTTTGTACGCGCTGGCGATGTTGGTGAGGTTTTTCTGCCGCTGATAAATGAAAAGCCGTTCGCAAATAAGCGCTGAAAACGCGTGAGGCTTTTTTGTGGCGCAGAAACATAAATGGTGCGCACATCATTTTCATCTTGCTCAAGCTCCTCGTTTTTACGCGGCTCGTGCAAAATTTCCCACGGTAAATGCAATAGCGCATCAGTTTGGCTTCTGCTCGGATCAATCACCACTTCGCTGACCAGATTTTTTAGTACATCAAGATCGGCAACGTCAGAAAGGACGAAACCTTGCAGCAAAAACGGAGATTCTTCCCAAGGCCGATCTAGTTCCGCGACGAACATGCCAAGGCGCAGATCTAGCGCGCTAATACGCAACGAACCAGACAATTTTTGCGACAACAGCACCACTACGAAACCAACCTAGGCAAGTAAGAAAGAGAAAAGGATGAATACGTTTGCACGGCACGCTTTTTATTGGAGAAGTTGACCCATCATAGCGATAGCTTAGAAAAATTACTATCTTCAACAGGGAAATCTGTATAAAAAATACAAAAATCTCGATGCTTTAGATTCTTCCCGTCAATTGAATGCCTCTTCAGGACATCCTTATCAGGTGTCAACACCAAGGTTGACTCTATTTATCATGCACTGAGGGGTCGTAAGGAGGTAACTCATACTCAACTTGTGCGATGTTATCGCTGCCTTTTGCTTTTGCATTTTGCAAGGCTTGTAAGGCGCGACTGAGCATCGCGTCTGAGCTGTCACCAGGGGCGTTGGCTGTCAAACCAGTACAAAATGTAATGCGCAGATTGGGCGCAATCGTTTCCCACTCAACTTCACCCAAGCGTACTTTGAGGCGCTCGATGGCTTTTAGACTTTGATCTAACCAAGTGGTTGGCATGACGATGGCAAATTCCGTTGCAGCGATACGTCCGAAGGAATCCAAGGTGCGCAGTATCTTAATCGACTCTTTCGTGACCACTTGCAAAATCTGTTTTGCGACGTTTTGGCCGTGTTGTTCCATAATTTGGGCGAAGCCATCGACACTTATCACGGCAAATGTAAATGTATGACCCGTCCGCAACGATCTTTGCAATTCGAAATCGAGTCGCGCTACTAAGGTGCGGCGATTCAGTGCACCCGTCAAATGGTCATGTGTGGATAGGGTTTGTAGTTGGGAAAGGACGGCTTCTAATGCAGGTAAAACTTCTTCGTGCGAATCGCCTTGCTTTAATTGCGTAATCGCCTGCGTCAGTTGCTCCTGCGCAAATGGTACCGTTTGTTTTGTATTACCTGACATCCAATTCTCCTGATGACACCATCTAAGCACTCAATTTGAGCTAAGGAAGCCAACAAATGATCGATTTACGCTGTGCTTAAACAATTCTAATCAATCACAATTAACCCTACTCTACCATTCCAAGCACATTCATCAAGCCCCCAATGTTCACAACGCAAGCGAGTCCCCTAGAAAAAATCAGCAGCAGGCTTTTTCCAAACACGAATCTTTGGGTCAAGCGGGATGACTTATTGCACCCGACTGTGTCAGGAAATAAGGCACGAAAACTCAAGTACCAATTACAGTTCTCTGAAGATCAAAGGCCCAAATTATTGACCATGGGCGGCGCCTGGTCGAACCATTTACATGCCACTGCATACGCAGCGCAATTGTTAGGTTTGGAATCGATCGGCATCGTCCGTGGACCCCATCATTTGAGCAACACACTCACGCCGACCCTAGAGGACTGCCAGCGCGTAGGGATGCTGCTGATCGGTGTGAACCACGATCAATACCGGCAATTGCGTCAACCACAAGCAGATTGGTCTGCCATGTTTATCCAGCAACTTGAAGATCAAATTGCCAGCAAACTCGACCAAACTTTGTGGCTACCGGAAGGCGGCAGCGCGGCAACGGCCTTACGCGGTGTGGCTGAAATCATTGAAGAACTGCCCACGAAAAGCGCGACCATTGCCGTGGCTTGCGGCACAGGTGCTAGCTTAGCTGGTCTGCTCGCTGGTTTGGGTGGACAAGGCAAAGTGCTCGGTGTTGCAGTGCTCAAACAAGCCGCGTATTTGCATATCGATATTGCTCGCCTGCTCAGAGCGGCGCAGTTTCCAGTGCATAACAATTATGAATTGTTGCTAGGATTTCATCACGGTGGGTATGCTAGGTTCACGCCAGAATTATTAAGCTTTTGCGCCGATTTTTCTGCCGACACAGGGATTTCGATTGAGCCTGTCTATACGGGCAAACTTTTTTTTGCCTTGCACAAACTGGCTCAAGCGTCAGCATTTGCTGGGGGCAGACCCGTCATCGCCATACATACAGGCGGCTTGCAGGGTGTGCGTAGCCAACACATATACTCTATAGAAGTATATAAAAAATAGGATGGCTTTGCGCTTTCATTTATTAGCTTAGTAAAAAATACTCCCCGAAATTACTAAAGACCTTAACACTACATTGGACGAAGCCGCTGCGCTGTTGGCTTGCCAAGCTTGCTACTCAAAAAATGAGACACTGGAAGGTATTTGCGCCAGAAACTTTCCTCAGAACATGATTCGCATACTTACAGCTCACACTATCTGTACTATGATTGTAGTTTCAATTTCCGCAGACGAAAGCGCAGTAGTGCAATGGAAATTCTGATCACCAATGACCAACTCCGGCTGTATGAGAACGAGCTCTCCGGCTTGCGAGACAGCGACCAAGCACGCAGTTTGGTGCGCTTGGCTTGGCATTTGCGGCAACGCGATACGCGACGCGCACTCAAACTCGCTGAGCAAGCGGAACAAGTCATCCAATCGTTGCCGCTCCACGCTTTTCCTTTACAAGAACGAGACGCCTTATTAGCACGCCTATCGCTGGTAAAAGGCGAAGGTAAATGGCTATTTTCGGAACTCGATGAGGCGCAGCATCTCGCCAGTCTAGCCTTGTCGCAATTTGAGCAAATCGAAGGTGGCGTGGGTCAGCGCGGTGTTTCCGATGCCCATCATCTGCTGGCGTGGGTTGCGTCCTATCGTGGCGAAATCGATCTCTTAAAAAACGAGTACGGCATCGCCATTAAAAGTGCGGAAGCCTGTGGCGATCAAGTGCGCTTGCTGCTTTCGCAATCCTATTTTGGCATTCAGATTGCATTCAATAATTTAAACTTTGCCGTTGAACAATGGGGTGAATTGTTCCAAAGCCACGCTGACGATACTGACCCCACCTTCGCCTGCTGCGCGAATGATTTTTTATCTTACGTAAGTTCTTTCACAAGTCAGTTTGGCAAGTGTGCAGCACACGGAATTCGCGCCTACACAGCCGCGTTAGAAACGGGGCAAATCCGCCGCGCAATTACCATTGCAAGCAATATCGGCGATGCTTTTAGCAGTCTTAATGACTACCAAGCCGCCTTGCACTGGATGCAAATCAGCCTTGACCTTGCCCGCACCACTGGCTGGCCGGCGAGTATTAGTGCGTCGCTTACGCAAACGGCTGAAACTTTACGCCGCCTTGGTCGCTTAGATGCCGCCAAGGCCATGTTGGAAGACGCGATTCCCATTCTCACTTCGGTGTTTGGCTCGCGCGCACACTTGATGGCGCTGCGCTATCTTGGTGATCTTTCGATTGATCGAAAAGAATACACGGCCGCTTTGAATTTTTTTTCGTCCTTGCAAGAGCACGCCGACGCGAAGCAATTCTTCGATTTCGAGGTAGGTGCACGACGCGGGCGGGCGCATGCGCTGTCGCTTTTGAACAAGCCCGATGCCGCGCTTGAAGTGGCAAAAGAAGCCTTGAAAATTGCCCAAAAAAATAAAGATTTATACCGCGAAGTTGACGTACTGCGCGTCTTGGCTTCGATTCATAAACGCCATCACAGCAATGCAAACGGCAATTTCAATATGCGCTGCGCGGCGGATTATCTGCAACAAGCATTAGTTGTCGCCAACAGCATTAGCGAATACCAATTACCCGCTGAGCTGTTGATTGAAGCGAGCGAGGCACAATCCGTGATGGGCGATTTCGCTGCAGCGTATGAATTAAGCCGTCAGGCGCTAGAAGCGCGCGAAAAAAAGTACAACCAAGTCATCGACAATCGTGCCA
>JAIETO010000004.1 GCA_019745005.1 Burkholderiaceae bacterium | reverse complement strand
CGCTGCGTTGTGCCAAGCTGCGCACTTCAGACGCCACTACGGCAAAGCCACGCCCTTGCTCGCCCGCCCGTGCCGCTTCAACCGCTGCGTTCAAAGCGAGAATATTGGTCTGGAACGCAATGCCATCAATGATGCTGATAATGTCGACGATTTTTTTCGACGAACTACCAATTTCATCCATCGTGCTCACCACCTGAGAAACAATCTCGCCGCCTTTTTCCGCAACGCTTGAAGCTTTGGTTGCCATCGCATTTGCTTGCACTGCATTTCCGCTGTTTTGTTCCACTGTTGAAGCCAATTCTTCCATGCTGGACGCGGTCTCTTCTAAGGCAGACGCTTGCGATTCTGTGCGGCCCGATAAATCCATATTGCCGTCGGCAATTTCTTTGGTCGCCACGCTGATTTCTTCGAAGTTATTTCGCACATCGCGCACGATCGATTGGAGATTAATGCGAAGTTGGCGCATGCCGCGCAACAACTGACCAAAATCATCTTTTCGATCCGTACTGATGTCTTGCGTCATGTCGCCGCCCGCCATGGTTTGGCACGCCTTTAGGGCTTGCTGCATCGGTACTACCACGCCCGTATGTAAACGAAACCAAAAAAAGCCCGCACTAGCCATGCCTAGACATGCCAGTGCAATCAACCAAGGGCGGAGTTTTTCTCGCGTGACAGAATCATCGACAAAAACGATGTTTGTCATTAACGCTGCCATCACAAACAGCAAGAAGCCTAGGTTAAGATTAGCGCGCCACTTCAAGGAAAGATGCTTCAATTTGGCCAGCGGCGACCACCATCTATTCTTGACAGCCTCACCTTGTTCGATGGAGAATTTTTGCGCATTGCCCGCTTTTATCTGGCGATAAACCGTATCGGCCTCTTGTACTTGCTGCTGGGTAGGTTTAATCCGCACCGACATGTAACCCACCATTTGGCCAGCTTCCACGATGGGAGTGACATTCGCAATCACCCAATAAAAATCCCCGTTTTTGCAGCGATTCTTGACTAAGCCCGTCCACGCGTTGCCGTCCTTAATGGTTGACCATAAATCAGCAAACGCCTCCACAGGCATATCAGGGTGGCGCAAAATATTTTGCGGCGCACCGATCAATTCCTCCTCTGTGAATCCGCTCACCTGCACAAAATATGGGTTGGCATAAGTAATGTTTCCATGCAGATCTGTGGTGGAAACAATAGTCTCGGTGCTGCTCAATTCAATTTCATTATTAGTCACAGGCGTATTGAGTCTCATATCATGACCTTTCTTTTTTGAGTGTGTGCAGGGCTACTAAAGAAAAGTATATATGCGATTAGCTCAAATCGATATCAGTATTCTCCGATTTCGAAAGCAGGGTTTTTCAGATTATTTGTAGGGATTTAACTACAAAAAATTTGTTTTTTGTAAATTCTCAAGATGAGAGATTTTTGGTTGAAAAGCACGTCCTCATCGCAACTAGCTACGAGCACAATTTCGATTTTTTTCATTCGTTTTATTCTTCTCGCTCGTTCCATTAAGACCTAAACAGCGTTAACGCACTCCATTAGCCGCATGTCCGTGCCATCAAGTAGCTTAGTCACGAGTTCTTGCGTACCTTTCATCTCACTAACTACCACCGCGACGTCCCACTTAGTCAAAATCGTAGGATGGCGCGGTGGGCGTGTAGGCAGATAAATATCGTCCAACCGAAATCCGTTTCTAGTACCTGTTTTTAGAGAAACAAAAGCGCACATAAAGCTTGCTTGCGGGTTCAAGCAACGACGCTGCGCTCATTAGTCAGAAAGGATAAAAACGCTTTCACCGCAGCGGCACCCATTTCCAGCGGATGGCGTAAACCATGAAAGCGAATAAACCAACGAATCCAGTAGACGTAAGCCCCTTCAGTACGTAAGCTATAGTGCTTGTCGCGTAGGCAATTTTTGACGCGGCTAAGCAACTTAGGTTGGTTAGGAATGGATGCCGAAGTGGCCGGTAAACTGTCCATGGAAGTTGTCTGCCTGTCCTCGTTGATTTGTAATGTTTTTACATAGCGTATATTGCGGAGAGCTATATGATGCAACAGTTACCAACAGATCACCTCGCCAGGAGAGGCGGAATTTTTTTCACTCTAATTGAAGTTAGCAGTCATAAAACGAGGTTTGTATGAAACGAGATTTGAACCAATTTCCCGATGATGAGAACGGTGACGTTTTATGGAACATGCATAGCGATGGTGACAACCTCGCGACGCCACGCGAGGTTGATTTCTCCGTCATTTTCCCGACGGAGGAGGCTGCCTTGCAGTTCGCGGTGCTTATGTTGAAGAACGATCAGAAGGTTTCGTTTTCGGCATACGAGGGGAATGTTGAACTGCCATGGCAGGTTCAAGCACACCCGGTTATGGAGCCAAACCATGAGAACATCACTGGCTATGAGTCACAACTTGCTTTGGATGCTGCTAAGTTTGGAGGACGCAACGATGGTTGGGGCGCAATGCAGCAGGACTGAGACTGCTAACAAGTTGTTCGTCACGGACATGCAGCGGCAGAAGGCCGCGCCGCGGCGCGTGCTGCCCGCCGTACGACGCCGACGTTAAATATCAGAGATTCGCATGTCTCACGTCGATCCAATTGAAATAGTCGAAAATGATGTACTCGTCGTGGTGGTGCAAGGTGAAGACGGTGGTTATTTCATGTGGCAAAAAGGGCTCACCAAAGAGGTAGGTTCAGATGATGGTATTTATTTTGAGTTCAATGACCAAATAAAAGGTAGCTTTAACCAAGTTAAAGAATGCACCATTACAAACGACGGTATTCAAGTAAAACTTTCTAACGGTAACTCAGAACATTTTTACTTTCCTCCCAACTTCGATAAACTCGATGAGTTGAAGGTTGGTTTAAATAAAATATACGCCGAACAAGGTGGCATTGTTGCGTTCAACATTTAACAAAGCTTTCGATAATGACGGGCGAATAGGCGATTTTTTAGAATTAACATACGGCGCATGCGCCTTTCAAATCAACGTTAGGCTTAATCCCATGCGCCTCCGGTTCTGATCATGTTTAAATTTACATCTTTTGCAGCCACGATGCTTTTGTTATTACCTTTGGCCTTGGCCGAGCCGCCACGTATGGATACGCTGAAGATCAATCGATCAGAAGCTGGGTTGACGGTGGGTTGTACACTTGAGAAGCTCTGTGTAGAGACCGATAGCGAGGACTTGAGCCTCAAGCTGGCTGGCTCCCCGCCTGATCCGGTTCACATGTCGTTTCCGTTGACGGGTCTGCCATCCGCAGGCGAGGAATCTTCAATTCAGCTATGGGCGCAGCTCATCCGCTTTAAGGGTGGCATCTTGGCTGGCCTGCAGACGCAGGCGCGTGCCATGTATTCTGGCGGCGCGGCTGATTCAACAACGCTCCACCTCATCGCCTTTCTGCCCGGCCAACCACCGTTCGAGGTTCTTAGTGTTCCGCAGAGTGCCAACGCGACGATCCGGGCGTGCTTCAGCGAGCGCGACATTAAGCGGCGTGCCGAAGCATGTCAAGACGAATACAGCTTCAACGCCAGCCTCGCCTTGACTGGAAAAAACGTAGCAGAAATGCCTGAACTACGCTATCACAGCCAGGCAACATCTTTTCCAGGGCCAGTGTCGCGGTCTAAAGATTCGTTGGCGGGGCGACCTCTCCGCAAACGCGACTTGGTAACGGTAACCGATACCAAATGCAGCTATCAGAGGTTGTATCGCTTTGCCGCGGCAGAGCGCCGTTATGTACCTAATGCGCCACCGCCTGACTGCTCGAATTACACAGAACCATGACTATGACTTTGCCTAACTTTTCGTTCAACCGGGATGCCGCGCCGCGGCTCCCGTTAGCTCCGCGTTAACCGCCTAATGACACTGCAAACTATCGCCGAGGCTTGGCACTCTTCCTTTGGCCCTGCAATGCCTGTGGGATACCTGTGTCGAACGACACTGCCAGATAGGTGGATGCGGATTCACAGCCTTCCGGGGTCAAAGAGGTACCCAGATTCAGAAGCCGAGCGTGACGAAGTGTTACGTCGCCAAAATGATGTTGCTTGCTACGTGTTGGGTGAAGGTTCTGAGTGCATCCTCTTCATTACCCAGTACGGCGAGAGTCGGTACTGGCCTGATTACTATCTTGAAAGGTCAAGATACACCGCTGAATTTTTGGAGCTAAATCGCTTCGCACCCGAGTACGTGCAGTCGTATGACAAGGGGCTGAACGGCCCATTGCAGATCTTTGCCACTCATCAACGCTGGCACGCAGGCGCCTTTGATTCACTCATTTTGATGTGTGCCGACGGAACTGGGGGGCCATATTTGTTCGCGAATATTGACAGGCGTAGCGCATTTGCCCCGTATGACGGTGGCGCTGATCTATTTTTTTCCACTTCAGATGCCGTTGTCGAAGCACGTCGGACGTTTTCCGATTGGCTCTCAGCAATTGAGAGCGGTCTATGAACCCGGCGGTTAACAAGTTGTTCATCACGGACATGCAGCAGCAGAAGGCCGCTGAGCGCTGTATGCTACCTGCCGGACACGCCAACGTTAGATTTCACTAGCAACTTATGAGCTACTTAATTAGTCCAACGTCTCTCGCCCTCGAATCAGCACTTGATTCTTGGCAATGGCTCGATCTCGGTAACAAAGAACCAATCCTTGTTACGGCATTTGCGGATGTATTTTTTTCGGCTCCGAATGGTATTTGGTTCCTCGACACGCTTGAAGGGAAGCTAAAACACGTATTTGACACTCGCGAGCAACTAGATAATGCGCTCTCAACAGAGGAAGGGCAGGATATGTATCTTCTGTCACCGTTTGTCGATCGAGCTATTCGAGATGGACAGTCGCTCACCGAATCGCAGTGCTATGACTTCAAGCTTCATCCCGTGGTGGGCGGAGAAGTCGTTTATGAAAACATTCAGCGCCTTGATTTCGTGGTTGCGCTAAACATTCGAGGTCAGTTGTATGATCAAGTAAGAAATTTGAAACCTGGCACAAAGATTACTGGTTTCAATTTTGATGATGAAAAAGAGCAAAAGCCATGGTGGAAATTCTGGTGAAATCTAACATAACATTCGAAGGTGAAGCTTTGAAATTTTCTCGTCATCATTTGCTCTTCATCGTGCGGCTCACCTCAATTTCGCGCTAGGCACTCCAAAAAATGACCATGGCTCTTAATAAACGTGCAAAAGGTGTCGCCTGGTTCGGCATCGTCAACGGCGTACTCAGTGTTATACACCCAGTTTTGCTCAGCATATTTGGCAACCAAGCAGTTCCTCCGATTTCTTTCATTTTTTTGATATCGGTCGGGATAACAAGCCTTGCCGCTGGACTATACGGGTTAAAAGGGAAGTCCTGGGCGTTTCGGCTTTTATTCTTTACCTTTCTTATCCGGACCGTTGAGTACTTTTCGGAGAGTTTCTTCTTTTCGTTCATTGGCCCGCTGTCGCTCAAGTTCGGGTGGGGTTGGAATTCCCCTCCCAGCCATTTCAACCTTAACATTCTGGCGATTGTGATTTGCGTGCTCTCCATACGTGCGGCGACAAGACTGAAAGACCATGCGGGCGAAAGCGATGCCTAACAAGTCAGCCAACTGGGCACCAAACTGCTGCGCGGTTTGGTTCCCCATTAGGCTTTCTGAAAGCGCGTTCCACTTCTAATAGATAGGCTCTATATGAATGAAGGCTGGATCAACGAAGATCACCTCGTCCTCTTTTCCGAAGAGGAGAGTAACGATCGAACCCAAAAGTACAAGGTTGACAAGTACTTACCTGGCTTTAGGATCATCGGACTAAGGGGCTGGGATGACTTCATAGTTCTGAGCGCTGATGGGAGCATGTATATAGTCCCAACTATTCCATTCGCTCCTCAATACCTAGAGCCTTTCAGCCTACCGACGCCACTCAACCTTGAGTCTGACCAACGGTTCATTGGCAAAATCAAGTGGTATATCAAGCCTATTGTCTTTGGTGGCGATCTACGCGCGAAAGAAAATCTTACATGGCTGAATCACGAACAACATCAACAGGCCGTTACGTGGTGGAATGACCAGCACCGAGCGCTTGCTCGGGGAGATGGAAAGTCGTGAAATCACACGCCTATGCATCTGCCACCAGCCTAATTTGACATTCGAGGATGAAGCCGTGATATTGTTTATTTCTACCGCGATATTGTTTATTTCTTGCGTGAGCGGCGCTATGCGGATCACCTCAATTCGGCGCTAGCCTAACCGTAATGCAACTCAGTGTTTTATAAATTTTTTGCTCTGTCATCCGCTCGCTTTTTCTGTAGAGATTAAAGATGCTACTTTGGACAAAGTCTTTGAAGGGGCGCTTTGTTGAGGGGGCTGCATGGGCGCTTGATGTCGCTATTGGATTTGGACTCGTCTCAGGCGCGGCTGTTTCGGCGGCGACAGGGAGGTTCGTTCTTGGCGGTATTCTTGCGATCGTCGCGTTTGGCGTGTTTCTTCGCTTTAAACGCAGGCGATCTAGGCGCACTTTAAGCGAGCAGGAATAATCGCTAGCAGCGCGCCAACCATACAGGACTCGACGCCCTGGTTTCGATTTGCCATACTCAAGCGCAAATTGATACGCAGCCTAGGCAGGCACTCAGTTGCGCTTCATTTTCAATTCGTTTTCAAATCATCGTGCTTCCAATTTTATTGTGCGGCACTCCATTCACCGAGGAGAATTTCATGCATGAAGGATCTTGTCACTGTGGCGCAGTGCGGCTGACGCTTCCCGCAACGCCTACCGAGGCTACCCTATGCAACTGCTCTTTATGCCGGCGCAAAGGTGGACCTTGGGTGTATTTTGCGTTTGGTAGCGTGCAAATTACTGGGCACCCTGAATCAACCGATGAATACGTCTGGGGTGACCGAACTATTCGCAACATTCGCTGCAAAATTTGTGGCTGCGTCACACATTGGGAGCCAATGGTTCCTGAGCAGGGTGCGCGGCATGGCGTGAATCTTGGTAACTTTGACCCTGAACTCATCGCATCAGTACGTGTGCGCCGATTTGATGGGGCAGATACGTGGACATTTATCGACGAATAGTCGTAGAGAAAACCGCAAGAGTACGCCGCACTATTACGTGCCGTAAAAAAGGAAAATGTTTTGGTTTAATATTCAGAGGTACTTCGGGAGTTTGCAATGGATATTCAGAATCAAGTCGAGACCTACTTGGTAACGCAACCCGAATCAAAACGCAAGGACATGCAGGCGTTAGATCGCATTATTTTGGGGTTAATGCCCGACTGCAAATTGTGGTTTTTCGATGGGAAGGATGAGAAAGGAAAAATTGTTTGTAATCCCAGTATTGGATATGGATTTCAAATTTTGGAATCTGCCAACGGCAAAAAGAAAGACTATTACCAAATTGGCGTGAGCGCGAATACGACGGGAATCTCTCTTTATCTACTTGGACTGAAAGATAAAAATTACTTAGCTGAGACGTATGGCAAAGAATTGGGCAAAGCGAGCATTACAAGCTATTGCATTAAGTTTAAATCCTTGGCTCAGATTCGCATCGATGTATTAACGTTAGCAATGCAATATGCAATTGAACAAACGAGTCCGTCTGCTTTGTAAGCGCTGCAGGTCGCGACTTTGTTTTCGACAATAAAAAAGGACTTGCAGACAATAATCTGCAAGTCCTTGATTCTATTGGTCGGGACGGAGTGATTCGAACACTCGACCCCTTGCACCCCATGCAAGTACGCTACCAGGCTGCGCTACGCCCCGACGCTAAGCCAAAAATTATAGCTGATTTGCTTACCCTTTGCCAATGTTTTCCCCGAGTCCTACCGTAATTCGTGCTTAAGCTGAAAATAAAAGCATCGGCGTATTAAAAAATTTGACCAAAATATTTTTAATATTGACGAAAAGCGGCGACAATGTGTTTCTGCTTTTGGATCAATTTCATCGCCAAAAAACCTTTTATAACTCCTGTTGAAAGAATTAAATGACAATCAAAATTAGCCAAAATTTCGATGCCGGCGCGATTGAGGTCGTGCATATCAATGGCGCGGCCGATATTGCTTTGAACTTGCGTGATGATTCGCATGCTGACATTCGTCAATGGTTTTATTTCCGATTGCAAGGCGCGCGTGACCAAGACGTGACAATGCGGATTTTGAACGCGGGTAAATCAACTTATCCCAAAGGCTGGGAAAACTACGCGGCGGTGGCAAGTTATGACCGTGAGAATTGGTTTCGTGTGGATACCGAATTTGATGGCGAGGTCATGAGCATTCGATGTGAACCCGAGTGCGATAGCATGTATTTTGCATATTTTGAACCATATAGCTGGGAACGCCATTTGGCCTTGTTGGGCAGTGTCGAACAGTCTGATTTGGCGCGTGTTGTTGATTTGGGTAACACCGTCGATGGGCGTGATTTGAATATGGTGGTTGTGGGTAATCCGGAGGCAGAGAAGAAAGTGTGGATCATCGCGCGCCAGCATCCTGGTGAAACCATGGCGGAATGGTTGGTGGAAGGAACACTCAACGCCTTGCTCGATCCCGCCAACCCATTTGCACGACGCATACTCGAAAAAGCCGCTGTGTATGTGGTGCCGAATATGAACCCAGACGGCTCGGTGCGGGGCAACTTGCGCACCAACGCCGCCGGTGCTAATTTAAATCGTGAGTGGATGACGCCATCGCTCGAATCTAGCCCTGAAGTTTTTTACGTCAAAAATAAAATTCACGAAATTGGCTGTGATTTATTTTTGGATATTCATGGTGATGAAGCCTTGCCGTATGTGTTTGTTGCAGGGAGTGAAATGTTGGAAGGCTTTACTGAAAGTGAAATACAAGCACAGCAAAAATTCGTTGATGCATTTGTGCAAGCCAGCCCAGATTTTCAGACCACGTTTGGCTATGAGGCAAGTAAATACAATTATGACGTGTTAAAACTGGCGTCGAAATATGTGGGACATCATTTCAAGTGTGTGTCGCTGACCTTAGAGTTACCGTTTAAAGACAATGCAAACCTGCCTGATTTAGAAGTGGGCTGGGATGGCGCACGCAGCATGAAATTGGGCGAGGCGATGTTGCAGCCTATATTGGCATGCCTGTAATTGTTGTTTAGCGTTGTGGAAAATTCATGGGCATAGAAATCGAACGTAAATTTTTGGTGGTGAGTGATGCTTGGCGCGGGCAAGGGCGTACCACCTCGATTTGCCAAGCCTATATTTGTGCTGAACCTAGTCGCACGGTGCGCGTGCGAATCGACGGTGACGAGGCGTTTCTGACCATTAAAAGTGCCAATATCGGGTTAGTGCGTGGTGAATGGGAATACCCCATCCCTGTGCACGAGGCGCGTGAATTGCTCGATCAAGTTTGTCTTCCAAACCGCATCGAGAAGGCACGCACGCGTATTACGACGGCTAGCGGCGTTTGGGAAGTGGATGAGTTTTTTGGTGCAAATGCTGGTTTGGTGGTTGCGGAAATTGAACTCGCTTCGGCGCAGCAAAGCTTTGACAGGCCGAGTTGGTTGGGCGCAGAAGTCAGTACCGACACGCGCTATGCAAATTCAAACTTAATGCGCCATCCTTACTCAATTTGGCAACATCATGGCTAAGCTTTTTTTTACACCACAACTGGCGCGCTTTACTATTGTTCCAGAATTAGAGACCACTGCCACAAGCTTACGCGCCGCTCTTGAAGCGGCGTTTTCTTTGAATCCTGCTTTACGCTCGTATATATTGGATGAGCAAGGTGATGTGCGCCAGCACGTGGTTATTTTCGTTGATGGTTGTCGTTTATCTGATCGAAAAAATTTGACGCAATCGATAACACAACATAGCAGCATCCATGTGCTGCAAGCCCTGTCAGGAGGATAGTGATGAAAGCCATGGTTGCCACGCGCAAAGGATTGTTTGAGCTAATTCGACTGAACGAAGGTTGGAAGCTCGATCAGATCAGTTTTTTAGGCGAACCGGTCAGTATGTGTTTGTTTGATCAGCGCGATGGCGCTATTTTTGTCGCCTTAAATTTGGGGCATTTTGGCGTGAAGATGCATAGACGCGGTGCGCGCACTCGAGATTGGACAGAAATCGGGGCACCCAGCTACCCGCCACAGCCACCCAAAACTGAAGCAAACTCTAGCGACGTCGAATGGAAGCTCAAGCAAATTTGGTCACTTGAAGCCGGTGCCAAAGATGAATCTGGCGTGCTGTGGGCGGGCACACTCCCGGGTGGTTTGTTTCGTTCTAAAGACGGCGGAAATCGTTGGGAGTTGATTGAAAGTTTGTGGCACAAGACGGAGCGCCTTGGGTGGTTTGGTGGTGGCTACGATGTTCCTGGCATCCATTCTATTTGTATCGACCCACGCGATTCCCGTCATGTGACTTTGGGTATTTCATGTGGTGGCGTTTGGCAAACTAAAGATGCGGGAGAGACTTGGGCTTTATCGGCGAAGGGCATGCATGCGGCGTATATGCCGCCTGAGCTTGCGGAAAACGAAAACACGCAAGACCCCCATTTAATCGTTCAGTGTACGGCAGCACCAGATCAGTTTTGGTGTCAGCACCACAATGGCATCTGGCGCTCAACAGATAACGCTGCGAGCTGGCAGCAGATCGCGCCACCACATGGCATCTCTGATTTCGGCTTTGCCGTTGCGGTACATCCCAAAGACCCGAACACGGCTTGGTTCGTACCTGCTGTGGCCGACCAAAGGCGCGTGCCAACGCAGGGCGCTTTGAGCGTTAGTCGCACACGCGATGGAGGTAAAACCTTCGAGTCTTTGCGAGCAGGCTTGCCGCAATTAGATTGTTATGACCTCATCTATCGGCATGGTTTGGCAGTGTCAGAAGACGGGCAAACACTGTTGATGGCATCGACCACTGGCAACTTATGGGTGAGCGAAGACGCGGGCGAAAGTTGGCAAGCGATTTCGTTTCATTTGCCGCCGGTTTATGCGGTCAAATTTTGTTAGTGTGGTATCGATAGTTGCTGCTAAATGCGAGGTGCTTGGTGTTTTAGGCTGGTTGCTCATTCTGAGAATGCGCAAATCAATTTTTTGCTAACTTCAGTTTGGGTGTTGGTGAACCTCATTGGCGATGAAAAAGATCAAAACCTCTCAACACAGAGACACAGAGACACGGAGAAGGGCAAAAAGCCGTTGCTCGTTGCTTTCGGTTTTCCTCTGAGTCTCTTTCGTAAAGCCTTGCTTTGCCTCTGTGTTGCGAGGTTTGTTTTTCTGCGTAATGCGAGCCTTGATTTTTTTCAGCATTCAATCTGAGTATAGCCCAATTTTTTTATATACTCCCATATTTTTTATTTTTTTCTTCCTATTTTCGCTTATACTTACTGCGTAGAGAAAAAATACGGGATGTAGTATATATCTCTGATCATTAGAAGAGAGTTTTTCTGTTGCGCTTGCATGTGTGAAATGGCAAAAGTGCTTCGCAAAAACTGCGAGAACAAAAACGCTTATTTTTTTTGTTCTACGGCTTTCAAAATACCATCAAACGCATCACGTAAAGCCCACGACTTGGCTTCCCAGGTTTGCTGCTTCTCTGCTTCTTGCATGCCACTTTGCAGCAGTTGTTTGGCGGGGCTGCAGGCTTTCACCTTCCGTTCAATATTATTGATTGCGCCTTCATAAATGCGATAACACGCCTCGATATTGCCGCTGTTGTACAAAGGCGCGCCAACGTTGATCGCGGAAATGATATTGCTTTGCATCTGGCCGATTTCTTCACTGCTGCAATCATTTAACACCGCGCTAGAAACGGCGATGGTTTTACGCTGTTGGACGACTTTTTTGTTTTCGTCTTTGATGGCCGTGGCCTTTCTTTCGAAGACGGCTAACAGGCCATCAAAGGCGTCGCGCATAGCCCATGCTTTTGCGCTCCAATCATTTAGCTTATCGGCAGTTTGTACGCCGTCAAGCAATGCGCGTTTGGGGCCCGTGCAAAGGTCTGTTTTTTTATTCAAATCTAAAGCGACTCCGGCATAAATGCGATAACAGGCTTCCACATTGCCGCTGTTGTAGAGTGGCGCACCCAAATTAATTGCTCGCTCAATTTCGCTGGCGATGGATTGAATTTGTGGCGGCGTGCACGCATCAAGCAACGTTAGCGGGTGGTTGGGAATGCGTCTGCCATTACTGTTTTGTGCGCCAAAAGCAGCCAGTGAAATCCCAGTTTTTGTAGTGAGCAATGGTTTAACAATATCAATAGGCACAGCGAAGTTGAGATTTTGTCCCGTCGTAATCACCAAGGTTGAAATGCCAATGACTTCGCCCACATCGTTAAACAGTGGCCCGCCCGAAGAACCCGGTGAAATAGGCGCAGAAATTTGCAGCAAAACGCGCTTTGGCGTGAGTTCGCGAATCGCGCTGACCAAGCCGTCCGATACCGTGTTACCCAAACCCAAAGGATGGCCAATTGCGACCACATGTTGCCCAGGTTTTGCCGAACTAGAATCGCCTAAGTTCAAAGCTTTAATGCCATGATCACCGATGCGCAAGACCGCGAGATCTTGTGCCACATCGAATGCCATGACTTCGATGTTTTTAAACTCTCGACCATCAGCGGCAACCACGGTGGCTTCTTTCGCGCCTCGAATGACGTGCAGATTGGTAACTATTTTGCCGTCTTTCGACACCACAAAACCAGAACCTAAGCCATTCTCCAATTTAATTAATACCACAGACGGCGTAGCGGCCTCGGCGATTTCAGCGGGGCTTAATTTATTGAGCTTGGTCTCCGCTGCCGAGCTAAAGGGCGCGCTGAGTAAAGAAAGCAGCGCGATGAGAAATGAGGCACAAGTGCTTTTGCGAGGAAAGTGTAAGAAATTCATCATGCCCTTGCCCGAGTTTGTTGACGGTGCATTTCACTAGTGGGTCAAGTGAAATGCTTGAAGCTATCAAGCTAATCGAGTGGTTGGGCAATGTCAATTTGATTTGCTCGAAGGGCGATAAAAATCAACCAACAACCCAAGCAAAATACTAAAACCAATTACCCACAAGGGCCAGATGGCGGGTGCCCAAACACCTGTGCTGTCGAAGGCGTTTAAGACCTCGTAACTGAGTGGCACGGCGCTAACCCATAGCAGGGTTGAAACGCGTGGGCGCATCAACAATGCGGGGAGAAACGCGCATAAATACCAAGGAAAGGTGACGGGGCTAACAAGCAATGGCGCAGCGAGCGCGAGTTGTACTGAGGTAGAAATATCTTTAACTTGATTGGTTGCTGCTCGCCATGCATGCCAAGCACTGGCCGCGAGAAGCATGGCTAAGCAAATCAAGGCTAAAGCAGCGGCGGTCTGCATGGAGAAATTGGCTTCCAGCGCGGCGTACAGGGGGGAACCGAAGCGCCAACGTTGAAAAAGCAAGCCTATGCTGCCCACGGGGCGCAGGTGCAGCAGCAAAGCCACGCCGTAGCCTATTGCCACGGTGCTTAGCGCGCCAAGAATGAGGATGCAGGTTTGGCGCGCTTGGCGTGCCCGTAATAAATAGATGCTGAATGGGAGTAAGAGCACCAAAGGCAGTAATTTGATTAAAGCGCCTAAACCGATCAAAAAACCTGCGGTGCCGCGTCGTGCGGTTTCAAACGCGTACAGTGCGGCAATGACGGCGAGGGCACTGAATGCGTCGACGTGGGCACCGACACCGGTTTCGAGCAACAGCAAAGGTGAAAGCGCTAGCAATGGGAAATGTTGCGGTGTGCCTCTACGAAGCAACCAACGGTAGCCAAGCAGCAAGCTACCTAGGCTGGCTGCGGTGACTAAAATTTTCCAACACCAAATGCCGCCTGTTTTTCCTGCGAGTGCAGAAAAAGCAAATAAGGCTAAGGCCAGCGGTGGGTAAAGGGTTGGATAGGCGGCATGTTCCTCTGGTGTGGGCCAATAGCTGCGCAGAGTTTGTGCGAGCGGCGAATCGGGCGCAACGCGGTAGGGGTCAAGGCCGTTAATAGCGACTGCGCCATCCCATAAGTAGCGCTGCACGTCATGCGTCGTAAAGGCGGGAGCATCGATTAAAAGCAAGCGACTAACAACCCCTGCAATGAGCACCCAGAGTAGCGCTTGCTTTTGCTGGTGGTCGGGCATGCTTTCTTGTTTTGTGTGCAGCACAGAACTTTGTAAGTGCAGGCTGAACCACGCGCCCAACATTAACAAAGTCAAGCTAAAGTGCACAGAAATATAGGCCCAGCCGCGCCACGCTAGAGGGGCGTTGACCAAAACGCTATTGAGTCCACACACCAACACCACCAAGACGCAAAACCACTGCAATAGGCTAGGAAATACGCGTTCTATGGTTTTACGCATCATTGATATGGAAACTTAATAATTGCTTGTGCAGAGGTCTCAGTGTGTGGCGATGTGTACGGAGCATCGGCAAAGTCGCTATGCCGGTTCTAACAACAAAGCTCTGCTTTCACGTAATGTTTGTGTACCAGCATACAAAAAACCACCCATGAAGAGCATCAGAAATGGTGCTAAGCCCCACCAGCCAAGCGCGACGGCCAG
>JAIETO010000321.1 GCA_019745005.1 Burkholderiaceae bacterium | reverse complement strand
TATTTACTGGTTGGGGTATGCTAATTTATTGCGCTTTTCGTCTAGAACGAACAATTTAATTCGGTGTACAAGTTTCGAGTGGTGTACTTAAGCTATTTTTTGTTGAAAGTGTTCACCTTGCCGAGCTAGACGGCATATTGTTTGTCAGCCGCTCAAAGTTACACAGCCGCATAAAGATCAACCCTCACACAAATCAACGACCTGAATGGACATTCCCACCACGTACTTTTTGGTCAGCTTGATGATACTTGCCAATGGCGGGGTACTTGGCTTGATGCATAAAGACTTGCCGCGCGTCTTGCAACCCAGCGCGGTGACGTGGCGCATTGCGACTTTGCTGCTGGCAGGCGGCTGTGTTTTGTTCGCCGTGCAAGATTCGCTGCCTAAAGGTTTTATCCTGCCCATAGCGAACGGTTTGGTCATGTTGGGCTATGCGGGTTACTGGCATGCATTGCGCCAGTTTTATCAATACCGCGATTTCTATTGGTTCTTCATCCCTGTGCCGTTCGGCATCTTCGCGGTGTTTTGGTTCGCCCAAATTCAGCCAAGCTTGATGTGGCGTATTTTGATCGTAAACGCCATTTGTCTCTTCCTGTTATTGGGGTGTTTTTTCACGCTGATTCACGCAAAGCAGCAGGGACCCGCCATTAGCCGACGTGTCATGGCAGGGGTTTTCTTGGTTGCGGTTTTGTTCACCGTAGTGCGCTTACTGTACTTTGGTTTCTTCCGCGTTTCGCCAGGTCAAAGTTTGCTCGATCAATCAAACTGGCTGCATATTGCCACCCCAGTTTTGTTTGCTATGTTGGCAGTGATAGGCACAACGGCTTATTTACTCCTCTGTTCACAATGGATTAGCCATCAATGGAAACACGCCGCCAGCACTGATTATTTAACCGGCTTGGTGAATCGACGCACCTTAATTGACGAAGGAAAAAAGCGTTTTACCGAGGCGCGTGCGCGTAAGCATTCGTTTGCCTTAGCGGTGATTGATATCGACCATTTCAAACGTGTTAATGATGAACACGGCCATGACGTGGGCGACGCTGCGTTGAAGTTCGTCGCCTCGCGCTTAGTAAAAAGTTGCCGAGATATGGAGTTGGCTGGTCGTCAAGGTGGTGAAGAATTTCTTGTGCTTTTTGAGAATATCGACGCGCACCAAGCGCACGCGGCGGGTGAGCGTTGTCGCGCAGCCATACAAAATGCGCCGTTTGACGCAAATGGACAAACCCTCACCATCACCGTTTCAATTGGTGTAGCGAGCTTGCGGGAAAACGATACGGATTTTCACGATCTACTACGACGTGCGGATCAAGCCTTGTATGCAGCCAAAGCCAGCGGGCGCAATCGCGTAGAAATGGCGTGAGATACACGTACTGCAAGCATACTGCCACTTTTTTATAAAAATATCGTTTATTTGCGCTTTTAGGTAAAGCGATTCTAAAAAATACATTATGCAGTATGACTTTTTCGGAGCTCTGTTCGGGTCGGGTTTTGTTAAAGCACTTTGGCAATGAAAAAAATCAAAACCTCTTAACACGGAGGTAAAGCAAGGTTTTATGAAGGAGTTACTGAGAAAAAAAGATATTCTTTGTCGCGTTTTTCCTCTGTGCCTCAGTGTTGAGAGGTTTGTTTTTGCTTCACAATGCAGGTCTTTACTTTCACCGATCTCCAATCAGAATTGCTCATCCTCACGCAAGTAACGCCATGCGCCTTCGGGCAAATGCCCGAGTTTGACTTTGCCTATGCGCACTCGCTTTAGACCCAAAACACGCAAGCCAACGGTTTCGCACATGCGTCGAATTTGACGTTTTTTACCTTCTTTTAAAATGAAATTGAGTTGATCGTCGTTTTGCCAACGTACTTTTGCGGGCAATAGTTTTTTGCCGTCTAAACTCAAACCATAATTCAACAAACGCAAGTCTTTTTCCGGCAAGCGGCCTTCACCGACATATTCCACGCGGACTAAATATTCCTTCTCGACGCTGGTGTTTTCGCCGATGAGCTGTTTGGCGATACGGCCATCCTGCGTTAATACCAGCAAACCAACGGAATCAATATCGAGCCGCCCAGCGGGTACCAGACTGCGTAACTGCGTTGGGTGAAATGCATTATTCACCTTATCTTCCGCCCAGCGTGTTTCCGCTTTGATCAGCGCGATAGCGGGTTGGTAGCCATCTTCAGCAAGATTGCTGACATAACCAACGGGCTTGTTCAATAAAATGGTCACGCGCTTTGATTGTTCGGCGGCAGCTTGCCGTTCGACCGTTATGCGTTGGTCGGGCAATATTTTTGTGCCCAGTTCGGCGATGACCTTGCCATCGACCCGCACCCAGCCACGCGCAATCCATTCATCGGCTTCACGCCGTGAGCACAAGCCTAATTCAGACATGCGTTTTGAGAGTCGGACTAATTCGGTCATAGCGAAAAAATGTAATATTGTTGATGAAGATGAGAGGGAAGTGAGCATTTCTGTTTTGACGAAGTGGCGCAAAAAAACACGTCATGCCCACATCAATCATGCGGATCTAAACCCGCAGTGCGTCCAATAATTCGGCCTCAAACTGCAATTGTACGCGCGGGCTTTTCAGCGCTGCACCGTCGACTAAGAAAACGTCTTCTACTCGCTCGCCCAAGGTCATAATCTTTGCGGTGTGCAAGTTGATTTTATACTTTGCCAGCACGGTCGCAATTGAAAATAAGATTCCATTTCTATCATTCGCGGAGATAGACAGCAAATGATATTGGCCTCGATCATCGGGTCGTAAATCCACCGTTGGCACCATAGGAAAGCTGCGTGACAAACGCGATAAACGGCCTTTGTTCGGTGCTGACAGGGGTTTTTGTTTGGCAAGCACATCAGCCAATTCGTGTTCAATTAAGCTAATGATGTCGCGGTAACTATCAGCGAAATTGGGTTCAATGACGAGGAAGGTATCCAGCGCATAACCGCTTTTCGTGGTGTGGATTTTTGCATCAAGAATGCTGAAATTTTTACCGTCAAAGTAGTTGCAGATGCGCGCGAAAAGATCAGGTTGGTCGGGCACATAAACGGTAATTTGCAATCCTTCACCAATCGGTGCTAGGCGGCATTTCACGACTGGCGTGGGGCTTTGAATGCGGTCGTGCAAGGTGCGGGTTTGCCACGCAATATCGGAGGCGTCGTGGCGCAAAAAATAGGCAATATCAAGTTGCTTCCATAAGGCTTCATGGGCGTCTTCGGGTAAGCCTGCAAGCCGCAGTGCTTTGATCGCATCGTCTTGTCGGCTCTTTAATTCTCTGTCTTTCGAGGGGGGCTCACCGCCCAAAACACGCAAACTTATTCGATACAAATCTTCGATCAGTTTTGCTTTCCAGGCATTCCATACTTTCGGGCTGGTGCCACGAATATCCGCCACCGTTAATAAATACAGGGCAGTTAGGCGTCGTTCGTCTTTGACCAAATTGGTGAACGCCTGTACCACTTCTGGGTCGGACAAATCCTGCTTCTGCGCGACTTGCGACATGGTGAGATGGTGCTGCACCAGAAAGATGATCAGTTCAGTATTCGCTTTGGCGATGCCATGGTCGTAGCAGAATTTTTTTGCATCCGCCATGCCTAAAGTCGAGTGATCACCATTGCGCCCTTTAGCAATATCGTGGAACAGCGCGGCGATGTAAAGCACCCAAGGCTGATTAAAATTCGCCATTAACTGGCTGCAAAACGGGTACTCGTGGGCATGTTCGGTCATGGTAAAGCGGCGCAAATTCCGTATTACCATCAAGATGTGTTGATCAACCGTATAAGCATGAAACAAGTCGTGCTGCATTTGCCCCACGATGCGCCGAAAGTTCGGCAAATAGCGTCCCAGCACGTTCATCTGATTCATCAAGCGCAGCGCGTGCGTGATGCCTTGCGGAGACTGCAGAATTTGCAAAAAATTAGCGCGGTTGAAAATGTCGTGCCGAAAGCCAGCATCGATCAATAGCCGGCCATGCCAGAGCGCGCGCAGGGTTTTCGGCGTCATGCCTTTGAGTTCTGGATGCTGCGCCAAGACCAAAAAAACTTCCAGCATCGCCGCGGGTGTTTTGCTAAACACCTTGTCATCGGCGATATCGAGGAAGCCATTGACTTCGTTAAAGCGCGCGTTAATTGCCTGCGGAATAGAGGGCTGGGGAAACAAGTTTGCTTCAATGTTTTGTAGCAAGATCGTGTTGAGTTGCGTGACAGATTTTGCCGCCCAATAGTAACGCTGCATCAATTGTTCACTGGCGCGCCGCGCTTCCGTCGATTTGAAGCCAAAGGTTTCAGCAATCGGCGTTTGCACGTCAAAAATCAGCCTGTCTTCACGACGCTTGGCGTAGATGTGTAGGCGAATTCGAATATCTTTAAATGCCCGCTCATTGCGTTTTAACTGCTTCGCTTCGACCGGCGTGATCAAACCGCGCTCTGCCAGTTCTTGCCATGAATTCCCCAGCTTTGCCGCCTTTGCTACCCATAGAATGACTTGCAGATCGCGCAAGCCGCCCGGACTTTCTTTGCAGTTAGGCTCAAGGCTATACGGCGTGTCTTCGTACTTCACATGCCTTTGCTGCATTTCAAGCAATTTGGCTTGAAAGAAGTGCTGCGGATTGAGGCGTTTTTCAAAGCGCGTTTGCAGCTCATCAAACAAGGTGCGACTGCCGATGACGCGACGCGCTTCGAGCAAGCTGGTTTCAACGGTGACATCTGCAGCCGCCGCTTCCATGCACTCGTCAACAGTGCGTATGCTGTGCCCGATATCTAAACCGATATCCCAAAAAATCTGCACGATTTTTTCAAGTTTTTGCTTCAGAATTGGGTCGGGAGAATTTGCTAATAAAATCAGCAAATCGACATCAGAATGGGGAAACAATTCGCCTCTGCCATAACCGCCAACAGCAACTAAGGCCATGTCTTTGGGAAACTGAAACTGCTTCCAAATTTTGATCAGCACATGATCAACACAGCGGCATAAACTTTGCAAAAGCTGTTCTGCCTTGGCGTTTGCTTGAAAAGCCTGCACCACGTGCTGCTGCGCCAACTTTAATTCTTCTTTGTAAGCTAAAGCAGAATGCTCTGGATGGGTCATGCTGGGTCGATTAAGTAAAGCTTGCGTTGTCAAATAGTGGGGTTCACCGTAAGGCTTGGCATAATGCGCAATACGACGAGTCTGATGCCATAAAGTGGCAAGTGGTGCGGCAAAACATGACTTGCCCTAAATTACTAGCCTTGGATAAACGCTGGCAAGGGTGGCGAACCAGCCGATAAAGTCAGCACCTCGTAGCCCGTTTCCGTGACCAAAACGGTGTGTTCCCATTGCGCAGAGAGACTGCGGTCTTTGGTTTTGATGGTCCAACCGTCACCCATTTCGCGAATCTCCCTTCGCCCCGCGTTGATCATGGGTTCAACGGTGAAAATCATGCCTGGTACCAGTTCTTCTAGAGTCCCGGGGCGGCCATAATGCAAAATCTGCGGGTTGTCGTGAAATACCTTGCCAATGCCATGACCGCAAAATTCCCGCACCACGCTATAGCCTGCTTTCTCTGCATGTTGCTGAATGGCGTAGCCAATGTCACCGACAAATTTGCCTGGCTTAATCGCAGCAATGCCGTGCCACATGGCTTCATAAGTTACGTCTGAGAGGCGCTTTGCTAGGATGGACGGTTCACCAATGAAAAACATACGGCTATTGTCGCCGTGGTAACCATTTTTGATGACAGTGATATCCAAATTAACCACGTCACCATTCTTTAAAACTTTATCGCCAGGAATGCCGTGGCAAATCACATCGTTGACTGACGTGCATATCGCTTTAGGATAGGGCGTGTAGCCAGGTGGGCAATAATTCAGTGGGGCAGGGATTGTATCTTGCACGTTTACCATGTATTCGTGGCATAAACGATCAATTTCGCCCGTCGTTACACCGGCCTTTACGAATGGCGTGATGTAATCGAGCACTTCTGAACCCAAACGTCCAGCAAGGCGCATGCCTTCAATATCTTCGGGTGTATTAATGTGAATAGTGGTCATGAATGGTCTTAAAGAGTGGATGGCACAGAGGTGCCCAGCAAGCAAGATTATAGTCGAGACGCTACCTCACCGCTGTAAAGCGCGGGTGACAAGCCAGCCCTTACATAACTGCTTGAAAGAACAGGTAAATTCGTTGTAAAATAGATGGTTAGCTTGTTTAAAAACGAGTTAAATCATTTTGATGGGAATAAATTGGCGCTTTTGGCGAAGATCCAAGCCTCATTGAAATTTATTTTGAATTTATTTTTTAATCACGAATCGGGTCAAAAAGGGTGTCCTCAATAGGATCACTGACTTAGATTCAAGACCTAACCCTGGAGTTATTATGTCTGTAACAATGCGCGAAATGTTGGAAGCTGGTGTTCACTTTGGTCACCAAACCCGTTTTTGGAATCCAAAAATGGCGCCGTTTATTTTCGGTCACCGCAACAAAATTCATATCGTCAATTTGGAAAAAACCTTGGCGATGTATCAAGAAGCAATGAAGTATATCCGTCAATTGTCGTCAAATCGCGGCACAGTGTTGATGGTTGGTACCAAGCGTCAAGCGCGTGATTTGATCGCTGCTGAAGCACAACGTGCTGGTATGCCTTTCGTTGATCAGCGTTGGTTGGGCGGCATGTTGACCAACTTCAAAACAGTCAAAACATCCATCAAGCGCTTGAAAGAAATGGAAGCATCGATTGAAGATGGTTCGGTTGAAAAATTGTCGAAAAAAGAAGGCTTGATGTTTCAACGCGAAATGTTGAAATTGCAAAAATCAATCGGCGGCATTAAAGATATGGGCGGCGTGCCTGATGCAATTTTTGTGGTGGACGTTGGTTACCACAAAGGCGCAATCACTGAAGCAGCTAAGTTGGGTATCCCTGTTATTGGTGTGGTTGATACCAACCATTCACCAGAAGGCGTGACGTTCATCATTCCTGGTAACGACGACTCATCGAAAGCAATTGCTCTGTACGCTCGCGGTGTTGCCGATGCGATTTTGGAAGGCCGTGCCAATGCGGTTAATGAAGTGTTGGAAGCGGTTAAGCCGAACGCTGACGAGTTTGTTGAAGTAGAGCAAGCGTAATTTGTCTTAATTTTGCCGAAACATTTTCGGGAAAATGAACAAGTAAAAGGGGCAAACAGTCGTTCGCCCTTTTTTTTAAATTGATTTTATTGATGGCATCCGAGCGATGCAATGAATTAGGAGAGAAGCATGGCGGCAATTACAGCAGCGATGGTGGGCGAATTACGCGCGAAGACAGATGCACCAATGATGGAGTGCAAGAAGGCATTGACTGAGGCTGAAGGTAGCATGGAGCGTGCAGAAGAAATCCTGCGCGTGAAATTGGGTAGCAAAGCGTCGAAGGCGGCTTCACGTATTACCGCAGAAGGCGTTGTGGCATCGGTGATCGTTGGCAGCGTTGGCGCCTTGATCGAAGTTAACTGCGAAACCGATTTCGTGACGAAAAATGACGATTTCATCGCTTTTGCGAACGCCTGTGTGAAGTTGGTTGCAGAGCATAACCCAGCAGACACCGCAGCTTTAGCAAATCTACCGCTTGAAGGCGGCACAGTTGAGTCAGTTCGTGCTGGCTTGATTGGTAAAATCGGCGAGAACATGTCTATCCGTCGCTTCAAGCGTTTTTCAACCGATGCAAAATTAACTTCATATTTGCACGGTACACGGATCGGCGTCATGGTTGAATTCGCAGCGGCGGATGAGCAAGTGGGTAAAGACGTTGCAATGCACATTGCTGCGATGAAGCCAGTTTCTTTGTCTGCAGACGAAGTTCCTGCTGACTTGATCGAAAAAGAGCGCTCTGTGGCGACCTTGAAAGCAGCCGAGTCTGGCAAGCCTGCAGACATCGTGACTAAAATGGTTGACGGTTCTGTGCAGAAGTTTTTGAAAGAAGTTTCGTTGTTGAACCAAACTTTTGTGAAGAACGATAAGCAAACGGTTGAGCAAATGTTGAAATCAGTTGGCGCATCAGTGAAAGCGTTTACGATGTTTGTCGTTGGTGAAGGCATCGAGAAAAAGCAGGATGATTTTGCTGCGGAAGTTGCCGCACAAGTGGCAGCAGCAAAGCAAGCGTAAGTAGATGAGAAAGCGGGCCGAAAGGCCCGTTTTTTTAAAGGCAGTAAAATCTTCCACCAACAAGGTGAACGATTTGCAGTAATTTTCAATTCTTCTTCATCCCCGTTGTTCATTCCTTTTAGGAGCCAAGATCGTGACCAAACCTGCTTATAAGCGTGTGCTATTAAAACTTTCTGGTGAAGCATTAATGGGTGACGACCAGTTTGGTATCAACCGCGCGACGATAGAGCGCATGGTTGCTGACGTCGCTGAAATTTCACGCTTGGGCGTGGAGTTAGCGATTGTTATTGGAGGCGGTAATATTTTTCGTGGTGTTGCGCCTGGCGCACAGGGTATGGATAGGGCAACAGCCGATTACATGGGTATGCTGGCTACGGTAATGAATTCCTTAGCGTTAGCTGATGCAATGCGCCAAATTGGCATCGTTGCAAGGGTAATGTCAGCGATCTCGATTGAGCAAGTGGTTGAGCCCTATGTCCGTCCCAAAGCATTACAGTATTTGGAAGAGGGTAAAGTCGTCATTTTTGCCGCCGGTACGGGGAACCCATTTTTCACGACAGATACAGCGGCAGCGTTGCGTGGATCAGAAATTGGGGCGGAAATCGTTTTGAAAGCAACTAAAGTCGATGGCGTGTACACCGCCGATCCTAAAAAAGATCCGCATGCCACACGCTACACATCGATTTCGTTTGACGAGGCAATTTCGCGCCATCTGCAGGTCATGGATGCAACCGCATTCGCGCTCTGCCGTGATCAAAAATTACCCATTAAGGTTTTCTCAATTGTTAAGCCGGGCGCCTTACGAAACCTGATTATGGGCGGCGACGAAGGCACTTTAGTGCACGTATAATTGAGGGCTTAGTAAAGGCTTCGTTTTTGATTAGCATTTCAGCTTGATCTAAAAATTGTTATTGTCGAGTGGATCGACAAGAATAAAATGACTGCATGACCGCACCAAAGAATTGAACAGGAGTAAAAAATGAGCATAAGCGATGTAAAAAAAAGCGCAGAACAAAGAATGCAAAAATCGATTGAAACATTGAAGTCGGATTTGTCCAAGGTACGCACAGGGCGCGCGCATGCGGGGATTTTGGACCACGTCATGGTTGACTATTACGGCTCACCCACAAATCTCTCTCAAGTCGCGAATGTGACCTTAATCGACGCGCGAACCATCGGTGTTCAACCGTGGGAGAAGAAAATGCTTTCCGTGATAGAGAAAGCGATTCGCGAATCAGATTTAGGCCTAAACCCATCCTCACAAGGTGATTTAATCCGCGTACCTACGCCGCCGCTCACTGAAGAACGCCGTAAAGAGATGGTCAAGCTGGTCAAAACTGAAGGTGAAGACGCAAAAATCGCGGTACGAAATATTCGGCGCGACGCAAACGAGTCATTGAAAAAATTGGTTAAAGAAAAAACTTGTTCTGAAGACGAGGAGCGTCGTGGTCAGGACGAAGTGCAAAAGATGACGGATAAATTTGTGAGTGAAATCGACAAGCTCTTGCTCGAAAAAGAAAAAGAAGTCCTCACAGTGTAAAAGCGCGACTGTCGCTACGACAACTTTCTCGCTTACCTTTTAGGACGTTTGGATTTACATGATTTTCAAGAGCTCCACTAAAGAAATCCCTGAAACACGTACCGTGCCGCAGCACATTGCAATCATTATGGATGGCAGTGGGCGTTGGGCGACAAAGCGGTTTTTGCCGCGTGTTGCGGGTCATGCGAAAGGTGTTGAGGCGGTTCGTGGTGTTGTGGAAGCCTGTGTTTTACAGAAGGTTAAGTTTTTGACTTTGTTTGCTTTTAGTTCCGAAAACTGGCGGCGCCCCGCAGACGAAGTATCGTTGCTCATGCGTTTATTTGTCACTGCTTTAGAAAAAGAAGTGGCCAAAATGCACGCCAATGATATTCGTCTCAAAGTGGTGGGCGATTTGTCCCGCTTTGACGAAGCTTTACAGCAAATGATTGTTGCCGCTGAGCTTAAAACGCAGGGCAATCAGGGGCTAACGGTCACGATTTGTGCTAATTACGGCGGACGTTGGGACATCATGCAAGCGGTTAATCGCTTGCGCAAAGATTTCCCACTTGATGTTGCATTGAACGAAGATCAATTGGCTCCTTATTTATCCATGTCTTACGCACCAGAGCCGGATTTATTTATTCGTACTGGTGGCGAGACCCGCATTTCTAATTTTTTGCTGTGG
The DNA here is from genome assembly GCA_019745005.1 of Burkholderiaceae bacterium. Classification (GTDB taxonomy): domain Bacteria; phylum Pseudomonadota; class Gammaproteobacteria; order Burkholderiales; family Burkholderiaceae_D; genus Undibacterium. Next base: position 4,267 of record JAIETO010000321.1, on the reverse strand, counting down.
CAGTTGGCCTATAGCGAACTTTACTTTGCCGATACTTTTTGGCCAGATTTTGATGCCAATGCGCTGTCGCTCGCGATCGATTCCTATCAAAAGCGAGAGCGGCGTTTTGGTCGCACAAGTGCGCAAATTGAAGCGCCTGGGTCCAAGTAATTTCCCTCACATTTCATAGCCTTTGAATCGAGCAAACTTATGCTAAAGACACGCGTGATTACGGCGTTGGCGCTCCTCGCAATTTTGCTTCCCGTTTTGATCTCTGGCTCGTACTTGGCATTCACGCTAATCGCAGCGATTTTTCTTTGTGCGGCCATGTGGGAAAACCAACGGCTGTTTAAAAAGCCCGCACCCATCGTGATGGCTGCAGCTTGGTCTCTAATGTTTTTGTATCTGAACTTGCGCGCCGATGTACCAGCACCAAGCACGATGTTTTTGCTTTTTTGTGTCTGTGTTGCCCTTTGGTTGCTGGTTCTCGTGCCAGCCTTGCATTTTTACGCGCCAGGTAAGCAAGGAATGGGCGCAGCGCTAATGAGTAGCGTGTATGGCGTCACCATTTTTGGTTGTTTTCTCGCGATGAGCGCACTTTTTTCTCGCTCGTCCCTGTATTTTTTTTCCGCAATGGCGGTCGTTTGGATCGCGGATATTGGTGCTTACTTTTTTGGGAAGGCTTTTGGACGCACCAAACTTGCCATCACAATTTCTCCGGGAAAATCGTGGGAAGGCGCACTTGGCGGCTGGTTGTGCGTGTTGATCGTTGGCGGTGCATGCACTTTTTTCCCAATACTATCCGAAACATTGCCAGCGCAAATCCAGCATAGCTTTGGCTGGTTCGGTTTTCTGGTGGCGATGACAGTTTTGTGTAGTGCAAGCGTGGTGGGTGATTTGTTTGAGTCACTCATCAAACGTCGCGCCAACGTCAAAGACAGTAGTGCGCTATTGCCTGGCCATGGCGGTGTTTTAGACAGAATTGATGCCTTAATTCCAGTGCTGCCCTTGATCATGCTGATCGATTTCCTGATGGCATACAACGCGCCGTTGCGAGCCGGGTTTTTTTAACGATCGCATTTTGATCTGTTTTCGCATACTGCTATACGTATAATTTATTGCGCTTTATTTAAAAGCGATTAAGGCCATATTTTTTAGCATACTCCCTATTTTTTATCTCGCCGGTGATTAGCCCGCAAAGGATTAGAGTGAATTCGTATGGATTTAAAAATTGCAAATAGAAATAGCCAAACTCGAACAAAGTAAAAATTTACATGAAAAAATCTCTTTGTATTTTGGGTTCCACTGGCTCGATTGGCGTGTCCACGTTGGATGTCGTCGCGCGCCATCCAGATAAGTATCAAGTGTTTGCATTAACTGCAAATACACAAGTTGAAAAATTGGCGGCACAGTGTGCACAATTTAAACCTGAACTTGCAGTTGTTGGAAACGAAGTGGCAGCGCAGACTTTGCGCACATTACTTCAATCAAAAAGCCCAAAAACGCAAGTGTTAGCAGGCGCAGCCGCCTTGTGTGATGTGGCGAGCGCAAGTGCTTGCGATACCGTGATGGCGGCCATTGTTGGTGCGGCAGGATTGCCGCCCACGCTCGCAGCCGCAAAGGCTGGGAAGAAGGTTTTACTGGCCAATAAAGAGGCGCTGGTGATGTCTGGGCAGCTATTTATTGACGCAGTCAACGCAAACGCTGCGACCTTGTTGCCTATCGATAGTGAACACAATGCCATTTTTCAGTGTTTGCCGCCTACGTTTGATCGAAATTCCGCAGGCCGAGCAGTTCATAAAATTATTTTGACTGCTTCTGGTGGGCCTTTTCTGCAACGTCCGTTAAACACGCTTGACGATGTCACGCCAGAACAAGCAGTGGCACATCCAAATTGGGTCATGGGGCGAAAAATTTCAGTCGATTCTGCCACCATGATGAATAAGGGTTTGGAGGTGATTGAGGCGCATTGGCTATTTGGCTTGCCGGCAGAGCAGATCGACGTAGTCATCCACCCGCAGAGCGTGATCCATTCTATGGTCTCGTATGCTGATGGTTCGGTGCTTGCGCAGCTGGGTAATCCCGATATGCGAACGCCTATTGCGTTTAGTCTGGCCTACCCTGAACGCGTTGACGCTGGTGTCGGGCATCTAGATTTAACCAAGGTGATGCAGCTTAATTTTCACGCGCCTGATTTTGCGCGGTTCCCTTGTCTGAAACTTGCGTACCAAGCCCTCGCGGCAGGGCAATCTGCGTCAATTAATTTGAACGCAAGTAATGAGATTGCTGTCCAAGCGTTTTTGGACAAAAAAATTGGTTTTCGGATGATAGACCAACTCCTTTCCAAGGTCATGGACGATTTGGCTTTGGTCAAAATCAATGATATTGAAGACGTGTTCAATGCAGATCGTGTTGCCCGTTCGTACACCACAGCATTGATCGGCACCGTATGAGACTAAGCGATATTTTCCCGTTTTTACTCGCTTTGGGCGTGTTGGTGACCATTCACGAGCTTGGACATTATCTTGTTGCGCGTTGGTGTGGCGTAAAAATTTTACGTTTTTCCGTCGGCATGGGAAAAGTAATTTACTCCAAGAAATTGGGTAAAGATCAAACGGAATGGGCAATCTCTTTGCTGCCATTGGGTGGCTACGTAAAAATGCTCGACAAGCGTGATGAAGACTTAGCAATCGCGCCGGAAGACGTGAAGCGCGAGTTTACTGGGCAGTCTGTCTGGAAGCGCATCGCCATCGTTGCTGCTGGCCCGATTGCCAATTTCATATTGGCGATTTTTGTCTTCTTCGGCATTTTTTTATACGGTGTGCCAGAACCGAGTTCAAAAATTCGCGTGCCTGTAACAGATGCTGCCGCACATTCAGTCGCTTATAACGCCGGACTGCGCCAAGACGATCTCGTGATCAGCGTCAATGGCGAACCGGTCAGTAGTTTTATGCAACTTCGCATACTAATCGCGCAGATCGGCTTGCAAGGTGATGTTGCGCGTCTCACTGTGAAACGTGCAAAACCTTACGGAAACACTGAGCAATTGGATATCGATTTACCGCTGGGTGCCATTGAGGAAAAAGAATGGAACGGTGACTTTACATCAAAGTTGGGCTTTTCCTTTGCAGCGCCGCCAGCAATTTTTGCAAAGATTGTCGAAGGAAGCCCCGCCGCAAAGGCAGGCTTACAAGCGGGCGATCAAATTATGGCAATTGATGACGTAGAAATTGCGGACGGCCGTCAATTGGTCGAAATTATCTCAACGTCAGTTGGAAAAACTATGCGCTTTTTTGTGCAACGTGGATCGCAAGGATTTGAAGTCGACGTGACGCCCAAGAGGGAGCTTGACCGAGGTCGAGAAATTTGGCGCATTGGGACGGAATTGGCCGCCAACCCTGAGCTTGTTGTACAGGAGCTTGGCCCTCTCGAGGCGCTCGCGAAAGGCATGACAACGACTTGGGACTCAAGTTTGTTTACCTTGAAAATGATGGGAAACATCGTCATCGGGCAGGTTTCGTGGAAAAACATTAGCGGGCCCATCACGATCGCCGATTATGCCGGGCAAACCTCGCGTAAAGGTCTAGTCGCGTATTTGAATTTCATTGCGCTGATCAGTATCAGCCTTGGCGTCATGAATTTGCTGCCCATCCCCGTACTAGATGGAGGGCATTTGTTGTATTATGCGGTGGAAGTTTTAATGGGGAAGCCCCTACCAGAATACGTCGCGTTATTGGCGCAAAAAGTGGGTGTCGTACTGTTGATGGGTTTGATGGCAGTCGCGTTTTTTAATGACATCGTACGACAGGTGTCATAATAGTCGGTTTGATGACCTGCCATGGCAGTAAAAACATCATCTAAGTCGTCCTAGTAGAACTATTGAATACGAATAATAACCAATGAAATTACAAATCGAGAAACTTACTTTGCCTACTTTGCGTCGTCACGTTATTGCATTGGCAGCCTCAGCTCTTTGTTCAGGACACGCGTTAGCGGTAGAACCATTTGTTGTAAAAGATATTCGAGTGGAAGGCCTGCAGAGAACGGAGGCGGGTACTGTTTTTAGTTATTTGCCGGTTCGTGTTGGCGAAAAATTTGATGATGCAAAAAGTATTACTGCCATTAAAACACTTTATGCCACAGGTTTTTTTAAAGACGTGCAGATTGAAGTGCAAGATGGCGTGTTGATTGTATTGTTAGAAGAGCGTCCGACCATCGCATTGGTCGACTTTACTGGCACTAAAGAATTCGAAAAGGATTTGTTGGTTAAGGCGCTTAAAGATATCGG